>JAGCPK010000080.1 GCA_017965725.1 Prevotella sp. | reverse complement strand
CAGCATACTTGTCGAGTTTAACTGTCTGGAAACGAATTACCTTCTCGTCACGACGATAGGCAGTCTCCAATGTCTTAATCACTTCTGGCTCAGCCTTGAACTCTATCAGGCAGTAGAAACCTGTAGATTTCTTCTGAATAGCATAAGCCATCTTCTTCAATCCCCAGGCCTCTTCGGAGATGATCTCTGCACCCTTATCGGTGAGGACCTTCTTAAACTTAGCGGCCGTTTCCTTCATCTGTTCATCAGACAAAACGGGAGTCAAAATGAAAACGGTTTCGTATTGATTCATACTTTAATTAAAATAATAAAAATTAATAATGTGCTTTGAAAAGCGGGTGCAAAGGTACTAAGATTAATTGACAATTGATAATTGATAATTGATAATTAACCTATTCCTTAACAGTATTTAATACTTTTCGCCTGATTTTGTGAGTTTTACGTGAAGAATGACACCTATTATAATAATAAGGATGCCAAGGAGAAGCACCAGATTACTTGATGTCCATCCCACCAGATAAGCGACAATCAAAAAGAGGGCGCCAGCCATCACCAGCGCCACTCCTATCAGTTGTTTCAGACTATTGTTCATTCTGCCTCTTCTGGCGTAATAAGTTTATAACCCTTACCGTGGATGTTGATAATCTCAATCTGCGGATCATCTTTCAGGTGCTTGCGCAGTTTGGTGATATAGACATCCATTGAACGGGCATTGAAATAGTTGTCGTCAATCCAGATGGTCTTCAGGGCAAAGTCGCGCTGCAGAATCTCGTTGGCATGAGAGCAAAGCAGAGCCAGCAGTTCATTCTCCTTAGTTGTCAGTTTACGCTGCTCATCACCGATACAGAGCAGTTGCTTCTGGGTATCGAAGGTGAACTGTCCGATATGATAGAGTGTCGATTCCTTGCTCTTCTTACCCTTTGTACGACGCATGATAGCCTCAATACGGAACACCAGTTCCTCCATCGAGAAGGGTTTGGTGATATAGTCGTCGGCACCAATCTTGAAGCCCTCGAGAATATCCTCTTTCAGTGTCTTGGCGGTAAGGAAGATGATGGGCACATCGACATTCGAGGTGCGGATCTCCTGTGCCAGTGTGAAACCATCCTTCTTAGGCATCATCACGTCGAGCACACAGATGTCAAACTTTGACTTCAGGAAGGCCTTATAGCCAGCCTCGCCATCAGCACACAATTCTGTTACATAGCCTTTGGCCTGCAAGTACTCACGAAGCAGCATTCCGAGGTTCTCATCGTCCTCACAAAGCAAGATTTTCAGTTTTTCGTCCATAATCGTTTCTATTTAAATGTTAATACTATATTGAATTCACTCTGTTGTTTCTTTCAGGATAGGCAATGACACGGTAAAGGTGGTTCCCTTGCCTACTTCACTCTCGCACTTGATATCACCCTCATGCAGGTTGATAATCTTTTTCACGTAAGCCAGTCCAAGACCAAAGCCCTTCACATCGTGGACATTACCAGTATGCACCCGGTAGAACTTATCGAAGATCTTCTTCACATTCTCTTTCTTGATGCCAAGACCCGTATCTCGGATGCTGAAGCACAGACGATCCTTCTCGTTCCACGTTCTGATGAAAAGGTCAAGGGGCTGGTCTGGTTTGCGATACTTCACGGCATTGTCCATCAGATTGGTGATGGCATTTTGGAAGTGAACCTCATCGACATAGATAGCAGAATCCACAGCCTCAATCTCTGTATATATCTTACCACCCGTATGCTCCACACGAAGGGAGAAGGTAGAGGCGATGTTCTCCAGCAGTTCGTTGAGGTCGAGTTCCTTCTTCTTGAATGAGGCAGTCTTACGATCAAACATCGACATCTGCAGCACTTTCTCTACTAAGAAGCGTAGGCGTTTAGACTCATCGTTGATAATACCCCCAAGATGCTTGAGCATAGCAGGTGACTTACCCACAGAGTCATCGTTGAGCATCTGCGCTGCCAGAGAGATGCTGGAAATGGGTGTCTTCAGTTCGTGCGTCATATTGTTGATGAAGTCATTCTTAATCTCCGAATACCGTTTCTGACGGAAGATCACCACAATAGTAAAGACAAAGGTAATCAACAGTACGATGGTAAAGATCATCGACGGAATCATAAACCGCACACTAGAGAAAATGTAGGAGTTCATGTCAGGAAAATGAATCTTCATCACTCCCATCTTCGGAGAGGGGTCGTTATGGAAAAGCGTCTGGGTATAAGTATATTCTTTTCCTTCATCTGTGTAGTCTGGACAGCGATAGACCTCGCGTCCGTCACTAGTCTCTACTGTGAAATGATATGGAATATTAATACCATTGTTCAACAGTTCCTCTCGGATATCCTGATCCAACATCTTAAAATTGACACGCTCTTTCAATGGCTTATCAGATGCGGTATATAAAATACGATAGACCACCTCGTCGAGTAAGGCTTTCTGATATACATATCTATTACGTACAATGGCCTGCAGCGATTTCGAAGCCTCGGAGATACTGTTTTTATCCGTACGCAGAATCATTGCCTTTGGTACATTGGCAGGCTTGATGGCGAATGTCTTCGTTTCAAAAGAAGCATAGACAGCGCCATCATCAGCAGCCACAGCAAACTGATGTGACTGCTTTACGGTACCGTTCAACCCATCAACCATTACAGAATCCTTCTTGAAAGCCCTTCGTTCCGTTTCCTTCACATCTTTCTCAAGATAGCGCACCGTCTCGTTCATTTCAAGTTTGCGAGATGCTTGATAGAGACTGCGGTTGACGGATTCATCGAACTGTTCCTTCTTCATCTTCGCCATCTGCTCGATATAGGAGATTTGCAGCAGCAGAAGACCGATAAAGGCCAGTCCCATAATGGTTGCTATGATCCAAATTGTACTCTTCTTCATTATCTCATTATCAATCTGGGAGCAAAGGTAAGGAAAAACTTAGACTCATCGGTCTGCTTAGTTAATTATTTCTGTTAAATTTAACAATATTAACGAAAAACATTTAATTTAATTGCATATATTTATTCTGCTCCTTTTAGACAGATATAAAGAAAGGTCTTGCACATCATGCAAGACCCTCAAACAAATATCTAATTTCAAACTATTCGGAAATAACCGAGAATGTCAGTTTCTCATAACCCTCGAAGTCATCAAACTGAATCTGGAAATTGGCATACAGATAGTAGTTACCACCCGTATTGTGCGTGTCCTTAATAGAGTTACTCTTAGCCAGCGCATTCAGGATCTGATTATAGATAACCTTATCGTTCTTCTCATCAGCAATCTGAATAGCCATTGAGGTAACAATACCATCTTCAATCTTATAGGTATAGTCACCAGAAGCATAGAGTTGGAAATTCTCCGTTTCAAGAATCGTCTCAAGTTCTCCCACTTTCTCCACAAGCTCATCGTATGTGAGATTCACATGGTTGATGGGCTCACGATTTTCGTCAAGCTTGATATAGGTGGTATCAATGTCGTCTTTGCTACCGGCGACATTTTCTGTAGCGTTCAATGTCATTGTACCGAGAATGAATAACATTCCTGCGAGTACTATCTTCTTCAATTCTTTCATCTCTCTCGTCATTAAACATTCAGGTTGCAAAGATAGCAATTAATCAGATTTCCACCAACGGTTTCCTACTTAAAATTTATAAAAATGCAGAAGAATGAGTACTTTTTGACTAAAATCAACCACTTGGGGCTGGCATTTTGCCACCAAGTGGTTGATTTTCCATTCAATTTATTATTTTCACAAATATCAATCTTGTGGGACAGGTCGAATGACAAAAGTGAAGTCGTAATCCTGATAAGGCAACATATACTCCTGTCGCGGCCAGGCTCCCCAGGAATTGACACAGCCAAGACCCATCTGATGCTGTTGGATGTGCACCTGTGTCAGCGGACGTTCGATGAGATCACCCGAGTGACGGTCAATCTTCTTGTCCTTCGACATGCCATCGTCAAGGTCTTCTGTCAGGAAATTCAAGGCACTAGCCTCCATCGGGGCGTTGCTATAGAATTCCAAACCCCTACCCTGCTTGTCCAGCACACGGAACCAGCGCACATCGGTATGATTGCCCGACTCCTGCGGACGAACGTAGGGATAGTACTCGTCTGACACCTTATTATTATATATACCGATAAACTCACTGGAATTTCTGTCACAATAGTTCTCCACAGGACCACGGCCATAGTACATCACCTCATCATACTGCTGCGGCATCTGGAGTTGCATACCGTAACGCGGCAACTGAGATATCTTGGCCTCCTTGTCGGCAGTAAGTTGCTGGCGAACGATGACCTCTCCTTCGGTAGTGAGCGTGTAGGTCATGGTAAGTGTGGCTTTCACGTCAGGCATGTCGAAAGAAGCAACGACGTTATTATCTCCCACCTGGCACTCCTTCAGTTTCATCTGAGGATTACGCCATACACCCAGACGACGCTGGAAGCCTGCTCCATAGTCATTGTCCGTGGGACCACGCCAGAACTCAGGAGTAATCGACTGACGGTCAATGAGCATCGGCTCCCCGTCAACATCAAGATAGTCGATCCAACCTGTCCGCTTGCCGATGGTCAGCGTGGTACCTGCTGCATCGAACTTCACATAGTAGTCCACTTCCTCCTTGGTGATTTGAGCCGACTCAGCCTTGATCTCCGGGAACTGATACGGATTCAGCACGATCTGTTGACGAGCCATCACCTGACCTTTCTCTATCAGTGGCTGGGCCTCCTTCGACTTAAACTGGAAGATGACGAAGATCTCCTGATCGCCGTGATGTCCCAACACACGGGTAACGGTGTTCTTCAGAGCCTCGTCAGTGATGACCTTGCGCTGCTGTGGGGCAATGCCACTGATATCGATAGTGCCACCGTGCCCGAAGGTCATGCCCTCAGGACGATCACCCTCATGGTGATGGCCTCCTGATGCCCCACCAACAAACCACTCTAACTGTAAGTCGTCAAGGGTCTTGAAGAAATTCTCGTTGTAAATCTCAAACTTCCCCTCCTTCAAACCTTTGTCTGTCACCCATACGTTCTGGTAGTAGTAACGCACCTCGTAGGCATGGGGATTCAGACGACGGTCTGGGGCAATAATACCATTGCAGTTGAAGTTATGGTCTGTGGCAGGATAGCGTCCGTAGTCACCGCCAAAAGTAAAGATCTCCTTACCTGTGATACGACTCTTGTCACGCAGACCCTGATCCACGAAGTCCCAGATATAACCACCCTGATACTTGGCGTTCTTACGGATGATATCCCAATATTCCTTGAAGCCACCCATTGAGTTACCCATGGCATGGGCATACTCACACTGAATCAGTGGACGGGGATTGTCGGTCTTTGAATATTTCTCACAGTCCTCATAACCCATATACATCGGGCAGAAGATATCTGTCTTGCCGGCATGTCCAGCCTGTTCATACTGCACAGGGCGGGTCTTGTCGTAGGCTTTGATCCAATCGTAGGCTTTCTCGAAGTTTGGTCCATAGCCAGCCTCATTACCCAAACTCCAGACAATGATGCTCGGATGATTCTTGAAAGAGATGACATTAGCCTGGTTACGTTCCATGTGTGTCAACTCGTAGTCCTGACGCTTGGCAAGAGTACTTTCCCTATAACCCATGCCATGACTCTCGGCATTGGCCTCAGCGGTGAGATAGATGCCGTACTCGTCGCAGAGGTCGTACCAGCGGGGATCGTCGGGATAGTGACAGGTACGCACGGCGTTGATATTCAGTTGCTTCATGATCTTGATGTCCTGGACCATACGATCCACCGAGACGATGTAGCCACCATCGGGATCAAGTTCATGACGGTCTGCACCCTTGATAAGGATAGGCTGACCATTAACGAGCAACTGTCCGTCCTTGATCTCAATATGACGGAAGCCCACGCGCTGCTTAATCACCTCGAGCACTTTGTCGCCCTGTTTCAACGTTATGAAAACGGTATAGAGATGAGGTGTCTCAGCGGTCCAAGGCTTCACGGCGTTCAAGTATATTTCGTGATTGGGCTCAAACTCGCTGCTGACCTGACCATCATCGAAAATAAACTTCGCTGATACTTTGGCATTGCCTTTGGTCTTCACATCATATTTCAGAATGCCTCGTTTGGAATCCACCACCCAGTCCTGTGTCATGGTGAGGTCTTCAATATAGGCCTTCGGACGGGCATAGAGATACACCTCGCGGGCGATACCCGTAAAACGCCAGAAATCCTGATCCTCCATGTAACTTCCATCGCACCAGCGCATGATCTGCATGGCGATGAGGTTCTTGCCAGGCTTCAGATACTTGGTAATATTGAATTCTGCAGCCACCTTCGAATCCTCGGAGTAGCCAACATACTTGCCGTTTACCCAAAGACTCAGGTTACTGGTGGCTGAGCCCACGTGGAAGAACACCTCCTGACCTTTCCAGTCTGCAGGCAAATCGAACGTACGGCGGTAAGAGCCTGTATAGTTATTGGTCTCCCCAATATATGGAGGATCATTCTTGAAAGTCGTACTCCAGGCATAGCCCATGTTCTTATAAATCCTGTCTCCATAACCATTGAGTTCGAAAAGTCCCGGTACAGGAAAATCCACCCACTGCGAGTCGTCATACTTCAATCCGAAGAAATCATTCGGCGCATTCTGATGGTCTTTCACGAAATTGAATTTCCACATACCCTCCATTGAGAGATAGCGTGCAGACTTCGACTTGTCGCCTTGCTTGGCCATGTCTTCATTCTCGAAGGCAAAGAAACTAGCTCGACGTGTCTCACGATTTACCTGATTCACATTGGGGTCCTGCCACACTGGTGCTTTCTGGGCAAAGACAGGTGCCACTGCCAGACAAGTCAAAGATAATAAAAACTGTTTGATCATAATTAATGTTTTAGACTTATTCTTAATATTTTTGGCAAAGATAGCAAGATTTTATGAATAATGCAAGTAAATCCGAAAAAAAAGACTAACTTTGTCCCAAATATTAAAGACCCATGAAAAAGGAAGAAAGATACAAAAGGATTTTGGATCATTTCCGCAAGGAGATGCCCAATGTGAATACGGAACTGGAGTTCGGTAGTGTTTTTCAGTTGCTGGTGGCAGTGATACTCAGTGCTCAGTGTACTGACAAACGGATCAACCAAGTGACGCCAGAACTCTTCCGCCACTATCCGGATGCGAAGACAATGGCGAAGGCCGAGCCAGAGGATGTGCTGGAGTATATCCGTAGTGTGTCGTATCCTAATTCGAAGGCGGAACATCTGGTGAAGATGGCCAGAGCACTGGTAGAGCGACACGGCGGCGAGGTGCCACAGGAAATGAATGCCCTGCTGGATCTGCCTGGTGTGGGTCGGAAGACGGCAAATGTGATTCAGAGTGTAGCCTTTGGAAAATCGGCTTTAGCCGTGGATACACATGTCTATCGGGTAGCCCATCGGTTAGGACTCGTCGGCAAGCGCGACAACACCCCCTATAAGGTAGAGATGGCACTCATTAAATATATCCCGGAAGCAGATATTCCCGATGCCCACCACTGGCTACTGCTCCATGGACGCTATGTCTGTACTTCACGTAAGCCTCATTGTGAGAAGTGTGAACTGGCCCATCTCTGTCCGAAGGTTTTAGAAGGTTCAAAACTGGAATAAAAAAAGATGCCGCTATTCTTCTCAGAACAGCGGCATTCACTAGTAGTTTTAATCTATTTCTTACCACCTTGTTGTATTCTGGGAGTGTGGCGTCCCATAGGGTTACTCATGGGGTTACCCATGGGGTTCCTGCCCCAGTTGCGGAGCATACCCCGATGATACTGATCCTCAGCCTTGATCAAATCAAATACTTTTGAAGCGGGAAGCACACCCAGGAACTTGTTATGATAAGTCTGCTGAATGCTCTTCAGTTCAACTTCCATCTGATCACGCTTCTGGATCATTTTCTTACAAGCCTTCTCATCGGCTGGTTTAATCTTCGACTCAGCCATCATCTGGTTGTAGAGCGCACGCTGCTTGTTCTGCATCTCCCTAAGCAAGGGGAAAAAAGCAGCAGCCTCCCGAGGTGTCAGACCAGCTTCCTTGGCAAGATACTGTTCCATATCGGCCTGAAATTTCTCAGGAGAGAACCTCTGCTGTGTTGGCATCTGAGCCCAGACACCCATCACACAAAAGAAAGCCAGACAATTAACAATAAGTCTTTTCATTTTCTTGCATTTGATTAATATTCAGATGACAGACAGGCATAGATATCCTGATTGTCAATCATCACATAGTCAGCAGCCTCATCAAAGGAATAATAATCCATTGTCTGTACGGAGGCCACTGTACTCTCAGCAGGTGCGGCTATCGACTGGTCTTCATGCGACAGGTACGATGCTACACTGACGAACAAAACACACCCACAGGCAGCAGCATAGAGAAGAGGACGCAGCCATACTGACTTCGCTTTCTTCACTTTCCTTATTTCCACGATTTGGGCATCTTTCTCTGCATCAACCTTCGCCATAATCTGACTAGTTAACGTGTCGAAATACCCCTCAGGAACCTTGAAAGGATTCTGCTTACCGACTCTTTCTATGAGAAATTTTTCTTCTTCCATACTCTATTGACGTATTTAAATGCGAAAGGTTTAATCATGTGACTTAAAAAATTCAGATATCTTTTTAACGGCGATATGATATGAGGCTTTCAGACTGCCCTCCGAGGTCTTAAGCAGTTGACTCATCTCACTATATTTCATCTCATCGTAATAGCGCAAAGTGAATACAGTGCGCTGAACATCTGGCAGAAGGGATATTGCCTGCTGAAGTTGTGCCTCTGTCTCATCGCCATCGAAATAATCGTCCGCCATCAACGTATTGGCCACACACGACTCTTCCTCGTCAGTACTGACAATAGTCATATTCTTCTGGCGACGCACAAAGTCAAGACTCTCGTTAATGGCAATACGGGATACCCAGGTCAGCACCTGAGAATCACCATGAAAAGAACTGAGGCCATTCCATGCCTTAATAAAGGCATTCTGCAGAACATCGTTGCTATCTTCATGGGTGAGGACAATACGGCGCACTTGCCAATACAATTGTTCGCTATATTGACGTACCATCAGTTCGAAGCCTTTACGCTGAGTATCAGGATTCGATAATAGTTGCTTGATCTGCTGGTCATTGTTCTTGTCCATCGTCTCTATAATAGGATAGAGCTTAACTCCCGACTGATAATCTTGTCGTAACCATAGAGATCAGGCCACAACTCAACCAAACCGGTCTTAGGATTGGGATATGCTGTATAATAAACAATATATACAGGTACTTTGGGGTTTACAGCGCGATTGCTTATAAGACGCGTTCCTCCATGTTCACGAAGATATGTCAACCCTCGTTCCGTTACTGGACGGATATCCATGGAGATACGCAAACGGTCTTTTTCCCACTCGTCTGCTTCTGGCATCATGAAACAAGCCAGTTCAAAGGGCTTCTGAACTCTGATACAACCATGTGAAAGCGTACGCCGTTCTTGGTTGAATGCTCCCCGATTGCTGGTGTCATGAAGATAGACAGCGTAGTTATTGGGAAACCTGAAAACAATACGTCCCAGGGAGTTACCCGCTCCACCCGTCTGAGCAATACGCACGCCTCCCGATAACATCTGTCCGGAAGAAACCTCCGCAGGATTCACTTTCTTACCAGTACGACGATCTACAATATAATATCTGCGACGGGCAAAATAGGAGGAATCTCCCCCATGTCGGGCTATATCCTTCTTGATAATGCTTTGAGGAATGACCCATTCCGGATTAACCTCCATCAAATGGATTTCACTATGAAGCAGGGGTGACTTGGTTGCCAGGGCTCCACAACAGATACGCATGTCAAGCACGGAGTCGGAAGAGACCGCCCACAGTTGCTGGGAGGGAATATTAACCAATACCATCCGCTCATTTTCACCAGGATGTTTCATCTGCCAACGGCAACGCTCCATATTGATGGCAATCTTACTGCGTTCCTCATTATCGGCAGTCTTCGCCAACTGTGCCTTCAGGGCCTGATAGACATGTCCTTGGGGATGCGAAGCCAACAGATACTCCATTCTGTCTGGCGATGTCAGTTTCCGCTCTGCTTCCTTCGAATCTGGAACCTTCACCTCTTCGCCGAAAAGGATAGCACATCCCGAACTGTCGGACTTCATTTTCATCGACTGACCTGGTTGGATAAATCCATAGCGTTGTCCTGTGGTATATCTGACGTATGCCTTCGACAACAAGGAATCAAGTCGTGGCAGCAAATCATTGATGCTCACGCCAACAGAGTCGAAAGCAAGAAGATGAACAATCTGAAGATCTTCGGCTATTTGTGGAATAAAGAAAGTCGTCGAATCAAGACCATTTGACGGGAGTTCGCGACGCAGATAGGCCAACAGAGAGTCGGCATCTGACGACACGCCCATACGATCAAACCACTTCCCTGTGAGAGAAGAGTCCATTGATTCAACATAAGTTCCGAATGCGGAGCGTTCAGCCTCGGTAGGCTCACGGTTTCCTTCAACACAGGAAACCAAAAGCACGCAGGCAATTGCAAACAGCCATTTTATCGAACGGACACCTTGCGTACGACCTTGCCAACCTTCACAATGTAACACCCCTTTGGAATATTAAGTTCTATCTTCTGTGCCGGACTCTCAACCTTTACATCCATGATCTTCTTACCTGTCAGGGATACGATTTCCAGGGTCTGACCCTCTGCACCTGTTACAGACAAGATTCCGTCATTGAATGTAATGACAACATCCTGTTCCGGTGCCATCTCCATCACACCTGCCAAATAGGCAGGAGCAGCATGGACTGCAACGGGAACGAGGCATGATAAAACCATCGTGATTGATATGATAAATAATCGCTTTGTCATAACTCAATAGTCTATAATTTGTGCAAAGATAGTATTTTCCTTTGAATTGACCAAATTTTTAAGAAAAAAAATGCTGCTTAGACATCAAAAACTGCCATTTCGTTGGTCAAATACGTGTTTTCAAATACTTTTTTGGCCTCATCTAGCAGCACATTCTCATCCTCGTATCGGGAACTGTAATGTCCGATCAACAACTTTCCCACCCCAGCATCACGGGCCACCATTGCAGCCTGCCGTGCTGTAGAGTGGCAGTACTTCTCAGCAGACTGGATACGATCCTCGCCATAGGTACTCTCGTGATATAATGTCGAGACACCCTTCAGTTGCTCATGAAGGTTGGGCAGATAACGGGTATCCGTACAATAGGCATAACTACGGGGAGGGTCTGCCGGCTTCACCAGACGGGCATTGGGAATCACCTCCCCTTCTGCCGTTGTCCAGTCAGAACCGTTCTTGATGTTATTGATTTGACTTGTAGGGATCTGGTAGAAATCTATCATCTCCCTGCGGATATGGGGCTGTCCT
>JAGCPK010000079.1 GCA_017965725.1 Prevotella sp. | reverse complement strand
TTCCTCGAGATGCTTGACATCCTGAACGAGGAGCTCATCAACGAAGGCAAGGAGCCCTTCGTATTCGACCACGACTGCCGCGAGGGTATCTGCGGTATGTGCTCACTCTACATCAACGGTACGCCTCACGGACTCACCGAGCGTGGTGCTACTACCTGTCAGTTGTATATGCGTCGTTTCAACGATGGTGACGTGATTACCGTTGAGCCTTGGCGCTCTGCAGCCTTCCCAGTGATTAAGGACTGTATGGTTGACCGCAATGCTTTCGATAAGATTATCCAGGCAGGTGGTTACACCACCATCCGCACTGGTCAGGCTCAGGATGCTAACGCTATCCTCATTCCGAAGGAAGATGCTGACGAGGCTATGGACTGCGCATCTTGCATCGGTTGTGGCGCTTGCGTCGCTGCATGTAAGAACGGCTCAGCCATGCTGTTCGTTAGTTCGAAGGTATCTCAACTCGCTCTGCTTCCCCAGGGACGTATTGAGGCTGCCAAACGTGCGAAGGCTATGATGCTCGCTATGGAAGAGGCTGGCTTTGGTAACTGCACCAACACCCGTGCTTGCGAAGCTGTCTGTCCGAAGAACGAGACCATCGCCAACATCGCCCGCCTGAACCGCGAGTTCATCAAGGCCAAATTGGCTGACTAAGATTGTATATCTGTAGTGGGGGCACCTATCATGCCCCCACTACCTTTATATAATAATACAGGCTATACTATAATTATAAATATTATGAATAAAAACGATAAATTTGTTATCACTATTAATCGTGAGTTGGGTAGTGGCGGTCGCACTGTTGGTCGTATCTTAGCCGAAAAGCTGGGCGTGCCATATTACGACAAGGCGCTTACTAAACCTTTGGAAGAGAAGTTTAATATGACATCAGAACAGATTGAGCATCTGAAAGGCAATTACCGTAGCTGGTGGGAAGATATTAAACGAGTGTTGATTCTTGGAGAAGATGCAGCTAATTCTTTCGATTATTATGACGAGGGAAAAAAGAAACACGTGACCTCCGAGGCTGTGCTGAAAGCCGAAAAGGAAATCTTACAAGAAATCGCCATTGAGGAGTCGTGCGTCATAGCCGGCCGCTCTGCCTTCTTCGCTTTGAATGGCTATCCAAATAGTCTGAACATACTCATTCAGGCTTCTATGGAGTATCGCATGAACCGTATTATGGAAAAGCGGGGCATTAGCGAGAAGGAAGCTAAGAAGATTATCAAGGAAGTAGATGAGATGCGAGAGGAATATCTGAAGAACAATGCCCACACCTCGCGCTACGACACTCGCAACTATGATCTGGTCATCAAGATGGATGGCAAGACCGAGGAAGAAGCGGCCAATGTCATATTGGCGTATATCGGATAATGAACACAAAGGGTCGACCCATTGAGCTCAAGCGAAGAATGAGTCTTGTGAGCCTATCTTCTAAAATAGAAAGAGTCTCGTCATAGGTTTTATCCTAATGGCGAGGTTTTTTTTCCACAATTATTTGTTGGGTTCACTATTAAGTTGTACCTTTGCGGGCACAAACAAAACAGACGGTGACTTATATAGGTGAACTAATTTCAATAGGCGTAGCGTTTTCATGGACGGCGACGGCACTGCTGAGCGAATTTGGCTCGAAGCGGTTAGGTAACCTGACACTGAACGTGCTGCGTATGGTTCTGGCATTACTGTTCTCGCTGGTTCTATTTGGCGTTGTGACAGGTAATCCGTTGCCAGCAGGGGCTTCGCCAGAAGCCGCTGGGTGGATGTTGCTGTCAGGACTTGTGGGCTATGTTATCGGTGACTTCTGTCTGTTTCAGTGTTATATTATCATTGGTTCACGATATGGACAGTTGTTTATGACGCTGGCTCCGCTGTCGGCTGCGCTGATGGCCTGGGTGACGCTAGGGCAGCAGATGAGGGCTATGAGCATCGTGGCTATGCTGGTGACGCTTCTGGGTATCAGCATTTCTGTTTTGGGGCGAGGAGAGCACCACAGGGTATCGTTGAAACTGCCCTTGAATGGTGTGTTATTTGCCATTGGAGCCGCCATTTGTCAGGGTGTCGGACTTGTACTGAGTAAGATCGGTATGGATCATTATGAGGCATCGATGATTGCTGAGGCTGGTATGCCTGAATGGCTGGTGCCTTTCAGTGCCAACTTCTATCGTTGTATTGCTGGTGTCATAGGATTCTTGTTTTTGCTTTATTTTCGCGATGGAATGGAGCCTTTACGCGAGGCGATGCACGATAAAAAAGGACTAAGTGTGGCTACGGCTACAACAATCTTCGGTCCCTTTGTGGGAGTCGGTTTTTCCCTGATGGCTGTGCAATATACGGCAGCAGGCATTGCTTCTACACTGATGGCGATGACACCCATTATCATCCTTTTGCCCTCCTATTGGCTCTTCCATGAGAAGATCACCTGGCGAGCCGTACTTGGAGCCATTATCTCCGTCATTGGGGTCAGCCTGTTTTTCTTAGTGTAGGAGTTCTATTTCATCAGTCTTTCAGCGAGTAGGTGATGGTGGTCACGACGCGCAGTTTCTTAATGTATGGGGTGTTCTGGTCGCGGTCTTCGATTTCAAACTGCCCTTGTCCTGCTGTCTGAATAGGGCCTAAGTCTGACTTGCTCGCTTCTGCGAACTGCTCTGCCGTCTTCTGTGCGTTCTTGATAGCCTCAGCCATCATCTCTGGCTTCATCTGTTGGAACGAGGCATATTCATACTGGGCATTACTGTTCTCGATGGCTACACCCTGTTTCAGTAGTTCTGCCTGCTTGAAGATGGCCTTGTTGACTTCTGTTACCTTATTCGTTGCTACAGTAATGTTCGTTGATACAATATAGCGGAAACTCTTGTTGTTGTCGCCCCATTCGCGAGCCTCCAGGTCGCTGATTGTGGGAGGATTCACTGTAATTTCCTTCTCTTCGAGACCGTTCTGTCGCAAGAACCTTTTGATTTTATCTGTTTGGGTATTGATGTTCTCATAGAGTAGGGGCAGGTCATTACCTGTGACCTTTGTGCCGATGCTCCACGTTACCTTGTCGGCAGGCACTTCGCGTTCTGCCAAGCCCTTGACAGTGACCTTACGATCCTTGTTGGCAAAGTTGTCAATGCCAGCCTTGATAAACCAACCCATACACAAGATGCCCACAGCGATGAGGGCCGATGCAATAATCCGATTCTCTTTCATATACATATATTTATTATATTGACGCTGCAAAAATACGAAAAATATCTATGACTCGTGCAGGAAAACCCCTATTCTTACGGATGATTTCCCTATTTCTTCCAGACCTTCATCGATTGTAGGAAAACGCTGAATAAGATGAGAGTAATGCCGAGATAGAAGGAAAAATTGATTTCGCGACCTTCGCCAAAGATGAGGAAGGCGAGGATAATCGTGTAGCAGGGTTCAAGGTTGTATGTCAGATTGACGGTAAAGGCAGAGAGACGTTTCAAAGCCTGAATCTGCAGGAGATACATGCCAACGGTGCAGAATAACGCGTGACAGAGCATGAACCAAAGGTTCGTGCCCTCTGGGATGACCATGACGGGCTGCGTGCTGGGAAAGAACCAGAGATAAACGGGGATGATGACCGATATGACGATAAGTCCGCCAGACATCTGATACATCAGCACTGTACGACTGCGGACGCCCACACTAACCTTCTTGTTGCAGATGGCATAGAGGGCGCAGACGGCCGATGATGCCACACCGATCATGATGCCATATCGATAGCGGGCGTCAAGTGAGAAGATGCACATCACACCGGCAACGGTAATCAACGAGAAGAGCAGTTCGAGGCCAGAAAAGCGTTTCTTGAAAATAAGAGGCTCAAAAATCGCTGTGAAGAATCCTATTAGCGAGAAGCAGATGACACCTATAGAGACATTCGATGCCTTGATGCTGCCATAGAAAAGTATCCAGTGGAATCCCAACAGTGCTCCGCATCCACAGAGTTGCAGGAATTTCCGCCATCCGACGCGAGGCGATCCTGTAAACACCAACAGAATGCACGTGGTGAAAAGCATGCGATACCACACGATATCCACCTCGTTGAGTGTAATCAGTCGTCCGAACAAGCCTGTAAAGCCTGCCAACAGCACACTCAGGTGCAATTGTATAAAACCCTTCTTCGTCTCGTTCATTCTGGCTGCAAAGGTACTCATTTTGTTTTTTTTGCACCAAATTTTATTTGGTTTTGTGCATTTTTTCGTATCTTTGCTGCGTTTAAAGGTTGGTATTCTCTTTATTGTGAAAATGGATAATAACTCTGCCAAGCGTATGGTTCAGTTCGAATTACTTCGAATCTTGGCCATGTGTGGTGTTGTAATGAATCATGTATTCAATTATGGATTACAGATTTACGACAACTTCAGTATTGATGTCTCCACGCCTTGGCGAGCAATTCTGTGGGGCATTCTCGAACTCATGAAACTGCTGGCCCTTCCTAGTGTGAATTGTTATATTCTGATTTCGGGCTATTTTCTGATAGATAAAACGCAATTCCGCTGGAAGGGCATCTGGAGAATATGGAGTGAAACATGGTTTTATGCTGTTGGCATTTATCTCTTGGCTGTAGCATTATCCTTAATACAATTTTGTTGGAACGACTTATTAGAGAATGCAACACCAATCCTTTCAAATACCTATTGGTTTGTTACTTCCTATCTAGCCCTTATTCTCGTTGCTCCTCTATTGGCAATGCTGATGAAGCACGTTTCCAAGCGTCAATATCAAATCGTTTTGATATTGGGAGGTATTGTGTGTTTTCAATTATTTCTTGGTCATTTCTTGATGGATCCTCAGCAGATACTTCTTTTCGTCTATCTGTTTCTCATAGGAGGTTACATACGACGATATCATGATGACAAAGATGACAATAGAAGTTTTCCCGTTATTGCTTTGGGGGGAATACTTGCGATCATGTTTGCCTATACATTATATAAAAATATATATGTGGGAAACACGCAATTTATGATTTATGCAATGGCATACAACGGTCTGGTATTACCTATGTCTGTAGCTCTTTTCATGTGGGTGAAACAGTGGAATATCCGATGGCCAGCATTAAGGAGTGCCATATATGCTATTGCTCCCTTGTCTTTTGCGGTATATATTATCCATACCCAACCAGTAGTTGATAGTTGGCTATGGAAAACTGTCTCTGGATGGCTGGACAGTTGCCATCTCTTTTTATTACCGTTTGTTTGTATTATCATCACTCTTCTAATCTTTGTCGTTTGCATATCCATTGATTACCTTCGTGTCAGATTAGCAAAATGGATATACCAGTTACCAAAAAGATATTAGCGTTTTTGATGATGAAGATAATAGAATAATATTTGGTGAAATGAAATAATATATATATCTTTGCAGCATTATTAACGAAATAACAGGAACAATGAAAAAGAACTATTTGATGATGATTTGCTTCTGCCTTGCCACAACCGTGCAAGCACAGGATGAGAAAGTTGATGCGTATTTCACAACGGCAGAGATGCCCGACATGATGGTCTTCATGCCTGGTCCGCCCGACAGCACTTCGGTGGCGTTCTCCAACGACATTTATCGCTACTTCTGGGGCAAGGAGATGCGTAAGGATCCTGAGCGTGCCGATGAGGCTAAACGTGATGCCGTCTATGGGTTGGAAACGATTCTTGAGGAGTTTGAAGAGGCTTTTGGTATGAAAGTCACAAAGGAGGATACACCTGAGATCTATAAGGTGTTGTTAGAGGGAACAGCCACCTGTGATAGTATTTGCACACTGCCTAAGAGAAAGTATATGCGTCGTCGTCCCTTCATGCGCTTCAACGAGGGGACGCTCACCCCTGAGGATGAGGAAAGTCTAAGCAAGAATGGCTCTTATCCTTCTGGTCATACCCTGTTGGGTTGGAGTTCGGCTTTGCTGATGATGGAAATCAATCCCGACCGTGCCAACGAGATTCTGACTCGTGGTTACCGCTATGGTGAGAACCGCATCGTGGTAGGAGCCCATTGGCAGAGTGATACGGATGCAGCGCGTTTGGCTGCATCGGCGGCCTATGCCCGTCTGCATACCAGTGAGCGTTTCCTGGAACAGATGAAGAAAGCACGTGAGGAATTCAAGGCTAAGAACACTCCGTCCTCTGTGCGTTCTGTTACAACTGCTAATCAATCGTCAGAGGATGCCCCCGTCTATACGTTGAGTGGCACCCCCGCCACAGCCTCTACACGTGGCATCGTGGTGAGTCGGAATGGCAAGGTGGTAAGACTCTAAAATGATGAAGCGGCTTCTTGTGATCATTTGCTGTATGACGAGTGCAGTGGCTTGGGACAGGCCAAGGCGGTGGGTGACACCATTCGCTATGAGGTCAACCCCCAAAAAGTGCGCCAGCATTTTGAGGGCTGGGGTGTGTCACTGTGCTGGTGGGCAGGTCAGTGTGGCAAGTGGTCGGACGAGAAGATTGACGAGATTATCACATGGCTCGTCAGTCCTGAGGGCCTCAACTACAGTATTTTCCGTTATAACATCGGTGGTGGCGACGACCCTCAGAACCACCATTGCACGCCTCACCATATGGGACAGGGGAAGGGCCTTCGTGCTGAGATGGAAGGATTCAAAGATTCCTTCGACGACACCTACCATTGGGAGCGCGATGCTGCCCAGCGTAAGATTATGCTGAAGATTAAGGAGAAACGACCAGATGCCGTATTCGAGGCATTCAGCAACTCTTGTCCTTATTATATGACCTACAGTGGTTGTGTGAGTGGCAATACCGATGGTGGCAAGGACAACCTGCGACCAGAGTGTTATGAGGCGTTCGCCCACTATCTCGTCGATGTATGTAAGCACTACAAGGATGTCTATGGCATTGAGTTCAAGACACTCGCACCTTTCAATGAGTCGGCTACTAACTATTGGCACGCCAATGGTTCTCAGGAAGGTTGTCATTTCGACTATGAGTCGCAGATTAGATTTATTCAGGTACTTGAGCCAATCTTGCGTGAGTCAGGACTCAGTACGGTGATTTCTGCTGCCGACGAGACCAGTGTCGGACAGGCTATAGAAGGTATGAATCGCTATGCCTCGGCAGGAATCGACAAATATGTAGGCCAATGGAACACCCATACCTATGGCGGCAGCAATGAAGAGAAGGCTCGCTATGGAGAGTTGGCCCGAAAGACGGGTAAGCACCTATGGATGAGTGAGACGGGCGCTGGTGGCAGGGGTATCGCAGGTAACCTTAGTCTGATGCAACGGCTTTTCGACGACATGCGTTATATACAGCCTGAGGCCTGGATAGACTGGCAGTATATGGAGGAGACTAACGACCAATGGTGTACTATCCGAGGCAACTTTGCTACCCAGACTTACGCTAAGGTAAAAAACTACTATGTGCGACAGCAGTGCTCACGTTTTATTCAAGGAGGTTATGACTTCGTTGCGTCAGGATGCGACCAGTCGCTTGCTGCCATCAGTGCCCATCGGGATACGCTGGTGATTGTTTCCCTCAATGAGGGCCTCGCCGCCAAGACGCATATGATAGACCTCTCCCGATTCCCGAACATGCCCCTCCGAAGCGACATTAGCGCCTATCGCACCTCAGCAGAGGAGAATCTAGCAGATGTTTTCGACAGTATCGGGATTGACGGCACTACTCTTATCCTGAATATGCCCGCACAGAGCATCACAACTTTGGTCATACCTATAAATTTGTGAAATATAAAATATCATCGATGGATCAGAAGAGAATATTGAAGTTCCTGCGCCAGGTAATGACCAATAATAACCGCGAGTGGTTTCTCAAACATAAGAAGGAATATGAGGCTGTCAGGGCTGAGTTTGAACAGGGTGTGCAGCAGGCATTGGACCGGGTTGTGACCTTCGACCCAGAGATTGCTCATGTTACGGTGATGGATTGTACTTATCGTTTCTATCGCGACACCCGATTCTCGCCCGATAAGTCACCCTACAAGAATCATTTAGGTGCCTATATCAACGCCAAGAGCAAGAAGGCGCTGAGGGGCGGCTACTATATTCATTTCGAGCCAGATCACTGTTTGTTGGCCGTGGGAAACTATTGGTTGCCGACGAATATCCTGACATCGTGTCGTAACGAGATGATGGCGAATACGGCGGAGTGGCTCAAGTGTGTGAAGAATGAGGAGTTCGAGAAATACTTCGGTAGTGATGATGTTTACGGCACTGACTCACCGACGGACATTGACAGTTGGGATCTGCCTCAGGGGTTCGGGTTGGCGAAGTTAAAAACGTGTCCCTCAGGCTTTCCTAAAGACTGGCCGCATGTCAACTATTTGCGTCTGAAGGACTATTGTGCCTGGCACGCTGTCTCAAACACTTTCTTCGAGGGCGACGGCTGGCTCGACGAGATGGAGCGTATGTTCCGTGCCGCTAAGCCGATGATGGATTTCATGAACTCAGTGATTGACGATTACGAATAAGCATTTTTTATTAATGGTCGTTATTCCCTGTGTTATTGGAAGAGAAATGAAAGATCATTATATATTAATAAGGTGTACACTGCTTTGGTTGCTGACAGCCGTAGGACTGGACGTTGAGGCTCAGCAGCGACTCGTGAGGCCTGCAGCATTGAAGGCTGGTGATACAATTGCCATCGTGTCACCCTCAAGTGTGCCCGATTCCATGACGGTGTTCAAGGGTTGTCAGACGCTCCGCGAGTGGGGCTATGTGCCTGTGGTGGGTCCTCACGTACGGAGCAGTTATCACGGTTTTGCGGGAACTGCCGATGAACGGGCGGAAGATCTGTTATGGGCGTTAAGAGACTCTACTGTCAAGGCGATCATGTGCAGTCGTGGTGGCGATGGTGCCGTGCAGGTGTTGAGGCGCATCCCCTTGCAAGAGTTTCGTGATCATCCGAAATGGCTGATGGGTTTCAGCGACGTGACGGCTTTGCATAGTGCAGAGGTGTCGGCAGGTGTGATGAGTATCCACTGTTCGATGTGTGACGGTATCTCTATGCGGGGTGAGCGTGATTCAGTGAATGCCATTTTGCAGCGACTTCTTCAGGGTGAGTTCCCCAGTTACAAGGCACCTGCGCATCCGATGAATCAGCCAGGTGTGGCAGAGGGTATTCTGGTGGGCGGCAATCTGTCCGTACTTTGTGGCTTGGCAGGTTCTAAGTATGACTTTTTGAATCATGCAGACAAAGGACTGATACTCTTTATTGAGGATACGGGAGAGGGGATGTCGAAGGTGGATCGTATGCTCCATCAGATAGAGATCCGAGGTATTCTCTCGCGACTGAAGGGTATCATCGTAGGCCATTTCTCAAAATATAAGAGTCCAGAGAGCGGCTTTGCCGATATGTACGAGATGCTCCACGAGTATCTGCAACATTATGATTTCCCTGTTTGTTATGATTTCCCCGTAGGCCATCATAGTGGCTATAACTATCCGATGGTGGAAGGTGGTAGGGTAAAACTGATAGTAGGACAGGATGGAACCAGCATCCGTTTTTAAATTGACAATGGAGTCTTATCTGAATACTGAGAATATTGCACGGAGCAAAGGTGGGGTAGAGTATCACCCGCTGGTGCCGTTTCTGCCAGAACATGCCAAAGTGCTGTTTCTAGGCAGTTTTCCGCCACAGCGTAAGCGTTGGTGTATTGATTTCTATTATCCCAACTTTATCAACGACCACTGGCGCATTGAGGGGGAGGTGTTCTTTGGCAACCGCCATCATTTCGTGGATGAGAAGGAGAAGCGATTTAAGACAGAGCAAATTGTGGCATTCTGTCAGGAGAAGGGTATTGCTTTCTTCGATACCTCCATAGCCATCCGTCGTCTGCAGGATAATGCCTCTGACAAGTTCCTCGAAGTGGTGGAGCCTACGGATATCCCCACTTTAATCTCTCATTTACCCCATCTGAAAGCCATTGTCACTACAGGTGAGAAAGCAACAGATACTATCTGCGCCTCACTCAACATCCCCACGATGCCCAAGGTCAATATCTTTGTATCCATCCCTGGGATGTATAATCAGGACGGATATCAGATAGTGCTTTATCGCCTTCCCTCATCATCGCGAGCCTATCCCTTGGCTTTCGACAAAAAGGTGGAGGCATACAAGCGAATGTTCGAACAGATGAAATATTGAAAACCACCAGATATGGAAAGGAAAAAGAAAATCACAGAACAGCCTTCGCACTTCGACCATCTGGAAAAGATGTCAGTGATGGAACTGTTACTACACATCAATGAGGAGGATTATCGTGTGGCGGAGGTCGTGAAAAAAGCTCTGCCACAGATAGAGGCTTTAGTGCAAGCCATAGAACCTCGGATGAAGCGTGGCGGAAGACTTTTTTATATCGGTGCAGGCACCAGTGGCAGACTGGGTGTGCTTGATGCCAGCGAGTTGCCTCCTACCTTTGGCGTGCCAGAGACCTGGGTGATGGGTATCATTGCAGGTGGTGACAAGGCCCTGCGTCATGCTGTAGAGCGGGCGGAAGACATCTCAGAACAGGGATGGAAAGACCTGCTGGAATACCATCCCACAAAGGATGATACTGTATTGGGTATAGCAGCATCAGGTACGACACCCTATGTGGTGGGCACCATCCGCCAGGCTCGTCAGAACGGACTCTTGACAGGTTGCATCACCAGCAATCCAGACACCCCATTGGCTCAGGAATCGGAATATCCCATTGAGACCATTGTGGGTCCAGAGTTCGTGACGGGCTCCAGCCGCATGAAAAGCGGCACGGCTCAGAAGATGGTATTGAACATGATTTCCACAACACTGATGATACGGATGGGACGTGTAAAAGGCAACCGTATGGTGAATATGCAGTTGACGAACGACAAACTGATAGACAGGGGGACGCGGATGTTGCAGGAGTCTCTGGGACTGAGTTATGAAGAGGCCCGTGAGCGATTGTTGGAGGTAGGTAGCGTCAGCAGTTGTCTCTAAAGCATGATACCTGTGAAGATTCTGCCTGAGTTGATGCCTAAACGACGGGCGGAGAAATAGTCATTAGCCTGTTTGTAGGTGCAGACAGTCGAGATTTTTATATTCTGAGGTGTCAAGCCTGATGCGATCAGTTGCAGACGGTTGCACTCGGGAAGATTGATGTGCCATTTCTCTTTTCTGAGGCTGATGGCAGACATCTCAAAACCTTCTTGGGCGAAAGTTTCATAGACCTCATCGCCCACCTCAAAACTGTCGAGGCTGATGCCCGGGCCTATCTGCGCTGTAAGTTGCTTAGGTTTGGTGCCATAGGTGATAGTCATCGTCTCCACAGCCTTCATAACGATACGTTTGACGGTTCCTCGCCAACCGGCATGAATAGCGCAGACGGCATGCCTTTCTTTGTCGTAGAGCAATACGGGGATGCAATCAGCAGTAGAGACACCAATACAGATTCCGCTGAGGTTGGTCATAAGTGCATCCACACCCTCTAATGCCTCTTGTCTCTCTGAAGCGTTCAGCGCCAGAAATGGCTCGTCTATCCGTATAGTCTTAGTGAGATGCACCTGATGAGGCATTATAAGATGATTGTCACTGATGCCAAGCAATTGGTACAGAGCCTTGCGATTGCTGCGGATATCCTCTTCCGTATCGCCACAATAGCGGTTGATGTTAAACGTAGCATAGTTTCCCTTGCTGCACCCTCCATGACGGGTACTGCTAAAGGCCACTACACCAGCCCCTAAATCATAATAATCCAGTTTTGGTTGTATCATCTCTGAGCAGTTTTCTGTTTCGCCCTGAACTCATCCAGTTGCTTGAAACAGTGGCGGTCGATGATTTCCTCTAACTTGCGGTCGTGGTTGTGGCGGATATTCGGTGTGCTGCCTCCAAACTCCACCAACTCGCCGTTTTCCTTAGTATAGGGTTGCCATTGGGGGATTCCCTGACAGTTGGGGTTACCGTCATGAGCAAATTTTGCCCATACAGTACTCAGAAGTTCGGCCCAGTACTTATTTGTATCGAGCGTGACCTTTGGCAGTTGATTGCTGTAGTGATGGAGCACGTCGAAGCAGTATTTTAGTTCGGAACCATGTGCAGACCCTTTAGAAGTTAATCCATCATTGTTCATCTCGTTGACGGTGTACATATATACATAGGTGTCGGCCTTGCGCTTACCACCAATGGCATCAGCCGTGATGATGGTTTTGGGGCGGAAGAGCCAATCAATGCACAGGAGGTCGGCAGGAAGTTGTGCCAGACTCTTTTGAGGATAAGCCTCGCAGAAGGCGCTGATGTAGGCATCTGTTTCATCGCCGAAGGTGCGTTGCAGTTCAGTGCGGGCTTGTTCAAGCGTCAATGGCTGTCCATAGCGTATACGCTGCAGTTCGTTGAACGTGGTGCCAATCATAATGGGGATATCGTCGTTGAAGTCTGCGAAGTCAGGCTGGAAAGGCTGCTTGATTAGCACCTCACCATCAGGTGTCGGTCCGAAGCCCCACATCATAGGCGTACCAGGTCTGCGAGTACCAATGCTGGCAGCCATCGCCCGCTGACCTGCAGCATACAACTCTTTGTAGGGCACATCCTTGATCTTATCTACATGCTTCTTGTCGATATTCAGTTCCTTCAGCACAGCCTCACCCAGTTCCTCAGTCATCGCTTTCGTGTTAACGTTAAGGATGGTGCCACTCATGATGATAGCCTTGTGGAAGAGTCCCCTGGCCTTGGGCATGCAGAGCAGGGTTCCTACCTTGCCGCCACCGCCCGACTCGCCGAAAATGGTGACATTGTTGGGGTCGCCACCGAAATTAGCGATATTGTCGCGCACCCACTCCAAAGCCTGCACAGCGTCGAGCATACCCACATTGCCTGAGTACTTATATTTTTTAGAAACAGTTGAGAGATCGAGGAAACCGAGGATGTTCAGACGGTGGTTGATACTCACCACCACCACATCCTTATGAGCTAGACACATACCAGGATCCCATTCCGAGGTACCTGAGTCGAAGCCACCACCGTGCAACCAGAACATCACGGGTTTCTTGGCATTCAGATCGGTGGTCCATACGTTCAGCACACAGCAGTTCTCCGACATCTGCTCTTCCGTCATGGGACGGTTCTGCTGCTGCATGGTCATCGGTCCCCATTTGTCGCACTTACGCACATCTTTCCATTTCTTCACAGGTTGGGGCGGCATGAACCGCTCCACCTTCGCATACGGGATGCCGAGGAAACCCATGCTGCCCTCCTGCATGATGCCGCTCACTTTTCCACACGTGGTGGTGACCACTGCTGTACTGCTCTCCTGTGCCATTGCCATCCCTGTGGCCAACAGCATACCGATAAGGCTTAAAACTATTCTTTTCATGTCTGTCGTTATTTTTGTTGCAAAGATAATACATTTATTCGAAAATCTTCGTATCTTTGCACAAAAAATAGGGATTATGGAGAAGATTCAGATATATGTAGAACAGTTGATAATGGGTTGGGGCTTAGAGGGCGACACTGTCGATTTTATCACCCATGCGGTATTGGTGGTTGTTGCTATTCTGTTGGCTGCCTTGGCGGGTTTGTTGTGCAGGAAGTTATTGGTACCTATTCTAGTCAAGTTGACTAAAAAGACGGAAGTGAAGTGGGACGATGTGCTGTTCAGCCGTCAGGTACTCCTTTCTGCCTGTAGCATAGTTCCCGCCATCGTCATCTGGCAGTTACTGCCTTGGATATTTTATGATTATCCCACTGTCCGCGAGGTTCTGGCGAGGTTGACAGCTATTTATATCACTGTCATGTCTGTCCGTACTCTTGTGGTGTTCATCGATTCGTTCAAACAACTGGAGAATGGTCGTCGTTCTGCCCGTCAGCAGTATCTTTATTCCTTCTGTGGGGTAATGAAGATTATCCTTTTCTTCATCGCTTTCATCGTAGTCGTCGCCATTATCCTTGACAAGAACCCTTCCACGCTCTTTGCTGGTCTTGGTGCTGCATCTGCTATTCTGATGCTCGCCTTTCAGGATACCATCAAGGGTCTGGTCGCCGGTATCCGGCTTACCACGAACGATATGGTACATATTGGCGACTGGATTACTGTGCCTTCAGCAGGTGCCAACGGACGGGTGGAGGAGATCAGTCTCACCACTGTCAAGGTGAGGAATTTCGACAATACCATTATCACTATTACCCCACAGACATTGGTTGACGGCTCGTTCCAGAACTGGCTCGGTATGGAACAGAACGAAGGACGTAAGCAGGTGAGGAAAGTATATTTCGACTTCCGTTCACTCACCGTTGATGACGATGGAGTAGCCAACATCACCAAGTTCCGCCATCACATCGAACAATGGCTGCGCGACAATCCGAAGGTGATTGGCGAGAAGAATCCATTGGTCCGCCAAGCGGAGGCTGCCCAAGCGGGTTGCTGTATGGAGTTCATCTTCTGGCTCCGTGCTCAGGCTGCTCTCGACTATGAGCATGACACCAGCGATATCATGGAGTATATCTATGCCGTCAGTGCCGATTATGGCCTGCGAATCTACCAGCAGTTTCCAGAGCAATAAAAAATTTTTGGTCATTGTTTAAACCTTTTTTATCCTGTTGCGTCAAAAAGACAGAAAATCAAATAACAGGATAACAAATAAAACAGGATAACAATTAAAAAAAGTAAGAACAATGAAAAAAATTATTTTAACGGTAGTAGCCGCAATGACAATGACCCTCGGTTTTGCAGAGACAAAGAACAACCAGGCAGAGCAAGTACAGAGTGTAGAGACATCCTTCGATCTGAGTTTCGACGTACGCAGACTGGCAGACAAACTGCAGTTGACATCAGAGCAGATAGAAGCAGTACAAGCCATCAGCAACAGCCTGAACAGAGAGTTGGAAACAGCCGCCCAGACAAAGGGCTTCGGACAGATGATCCAGACAGAAAAGGCTATCAGTAAGGATATGCGTCACATGCGTCGGATTCTGAACGACAAGCAGTACAACACTTACGTGATGCTCATGGGCACTACCATCCGCAACCAGAGAATGAAGTAAACAAGAAGTAAATAACAAGGTAAAAAGATGTTTCAGGAAATAAAAAAGCGACCACAACGGCCGCTTTTTTTGTATCATATGAACATCACATGGGGACAGGTGCATCGTATCTTCTATCTGTAGATTTACTGGCAGTAGTGCACCATTAGCGGAGAATGGCATTGATACAAAAATACCCCCGCAGTTCTGGTAATCAGAATCTGCAGGGGCTGAAATGGTCGATAATTAGTTTTTATTTGCTTCTTTCTTCAATCTCGCGGTTGATTTCATCAAGTCTCTCATCTGTAAGAGGATACTTATAAATAAGGTATCCTACAACGATAAGAAGAATGGCGGGAATGATAGTTGTGAACAGCAGAATTGCATTCTGTGCAATTTCAGAGTAGTTGGCTAGTTTTGGATAATAGGCATTTACAGGTGCGCTGATAAATGATGCCAAGAATACCACAACGAAGATACCAAGCACAAGTTGCAGGCACTTGTTTGCCTTGAACTCCTGCCACATCTCACCGAATGAAACAGGTTTCTCCGGTGTAGTGGTGATATTCTCCTTGCTACCCATGAAACAAAGCATCAAAAGCACAAAACCGACGAGTGCAAAGACACATGTCACCGTAAACCATGCCATCGGACTAGTAGGTAAAGCAGACTCCTCGCTGGCGAAGTTAAAGCCAATCCATCCCATCACCAGAGGCGTGATCCAACCGGCAATAGAGAATCCTGCTTTAAAAGCAACACCGGCCAGTGCATTGACTGTGGCTGCAGGTCTGTTTCCTGTACGATATTCTGCCTCTGTGATGACTTCAGGAACCAGTGCCCACATTAGAGAACCTACAAGCAGTCCGACTCCAGTCATCACCTTTGCGGTCTGGACAAGCGTATTGAGACTTGCAACATCAAAGAACTTACCAATAGTGAATAGAATACCAAATCCTATCAAGCCGATGGCGAGAAGCGTATAATAAAGACCTTTCTTACCCAACCATCTCTTCAGCATTGGCAGAGAAGGCAGGATGACGAATGCTGGAATCGTACCAATAGCCATAAAAGTTGCCTGATTCCAGTCAATGGCAGAATGAATACACATGGCGAGTCCGATGGGGAAACCGGCCTGGACGACAATCTGACCGATATTGGCGCAGACCATTCGTGTAGAAGTGAGAATAAGCACCTCATCGTTGTCACGGGTCATACTGGCCATGATGGAACCGTAAGGTATGTTGACTACCGAATAAATCATGCTCAGCAAGGTATAACTGAGAGCAGCATAGACCATCTTCATGGGCATAGACCATGTAGCAGCCTGGGGAAGCATCAGCAGGCAGGCGGCAACTGTAAGAGGGATACCACCGTAAAGGAGATAGGTACGATACTTGCCTAACTTCGGGTTGCGATTATCAATATAACGCCCCACTACAGGACTCCAAAAACAGTCAATGAGTCGAACCGTGAGAATCAGTCCGCTGACAAAGGCGGCATTGATTTTTAATACCGTTGTAAGGTAAATCATCAAATAGGTTGCTACCGTCTGGAAAATAAGGTTCTGCGCCAAGTCGCCCGAGCCAAAGCCGATGCGCTGGAGCCACGAAAGCTTGTAAAAGCCTTTTGTTTCGTTTAATGTTGCCATAAATATTAATTGTTAATTATTAATTGTTAATTCAAATGATGACATGGGCAGTCCGCTGAGCGAACGAACATTCGCACGGATAGGATTGTCCTTCCAAGCGTAACGAACAGCCGTAGGAGTAATAAGTGATGAGTGAGTGATAAGTATTCGTGAGCCGTCGGCAGTAGCCTCAGCATTCACAAATCTTCCATCAGAGCCAGCCAATTCGAAGTCATAGAGAGTGCCAGACAGGATGGGTTGATCGAGGGTGAGGATGACCTTACCATCCTTGACCTCAGATGCAATGATTTCGGGTGAGAGTTTCACCTTATTATTAAAGACAAGACGGTCAAAACAGAGTCCGATGCGTTCTGCTGCCTCCTTCTTACGAAGTGGGTGTATATCAACGGTCTCTCCGAGGTCGTTGAGCACGGCAAGTTCAACCCTTTGGTCTGCCTTGGCTACGATGCGCTGTGCCTCACGGAGTTGGGCCCAACCACTGTTGACGGGGTCTGTTTGAGGTGTGATGGGTCTTGGCATACCAGTCTGTTGGCGTCCGTCATAGTTGGCTAACTGTGCAATGACAAAGGGCATCTGCTGGTCCTGCCAGGTGTCTCGCCAACAGCCAATCAGTTTCTTCAAGTAGTCGGCGTAGGGGGTCGGATTGCCTGTGTTCGACTCGCCTTGATACCATACAATGCCGTTGATGGCATAAGGTGCCAAGGGATAGAGCACAGCATTGTAGAGTGTCGTCGGCATATTTTGCAGTGAGATATCTGTGCTGGGACAACTCGTCATCTCGGCTCCTGCATGGTGTTTCCAGTTCTCGCTGAGTGGAATCACATCCTTAGGTAGTGGGTTGATGCTGCAACGGTCATCACCAAAGGCAATCAGGTAGGGTTTCTCAGGAATGAAATGAGCCATACCATATTTGTTGATGAAGCGTACGGTGATGACGTTGTCGCCCTCACGGAGCAAACCCTCGGGGATGTCATAGCGGCGCGGAGGATACTGATAATAAGTATGCCCGATTTCCTTGCCGTTCAGATAGGTGATGTCCTGGTCGAAGAGAGTACCCAACATCAGACGGGCAGGTTTCCCAGCGTGAGCTTTATCGACGTTGACATGTTGGCGTAGCCAGATGGTGCCGACAAGTCCTCTTCTCCCGGAAGTTGCCCACGACTGGTGGTCCCACTGACTGACGGTCTGCCAGTCGGAGTCGTTATAGTCAGGAGAAGTGAAGTTCTGTTGGATACCAGGATCTTTCTCGTTCATCATCTTATTCCATTGCTGGTCTGCCAGTTGGTTGGCATGCATCTGTGTCCTCACGTAGTCGGGGTTGTCGTAAAAACGCGTCTTCTCGATGAGTGCGGGATAGTCTTTTGCCAGACTGTCGGCAGAGATCCATGCCTCGATGGGTGTGCCGCCCCAACTGTTGACAATGATGCCCTGTGCCACACTGGTCTTTTCGAACATCCGTTTGCCAAGGAAATAGCCGATGGCGGAGAAAGGCCAGGCATTCTGCTTGTTCAGAGGCTTCCAGTTGATGTTCGTTGGACGGATATCTTCTTTCACACCGTGAGTGTCAGTATCGTTCTGTACACGGAACAGACGGATATTCGGATTCTCGTAATTGTCAATCTCCTGCACATACTGTGGATAGACGCGTTCGATATGGACATCAATATTCGACTGTCCTGACAGCAGCCACACGTCGCCGATCATAATATCAGTCAACTGTAAATCATTCACAGTCATCTCATAAGGGCCTCCTGCCTTCATTTGAGGCAGATCAATGCGCCATTTTCCATTGCTATCGGCAGTGGTGGTGTATTGTTTCTTATTGAACTGAATGGTAATCTGTTCTCCTGCATCTGCCTTGCCCCAGACGGGGATGGCTTTGCCTCGCTGCATGACCATTCCTGACTGGAACAGTTGTGGGAGGCTGACCTTGGCCTCTGCCAGAGAAGCGCAGAGGCAGACGATGCAAAATGTGAGTAATTTCTTCATAAATCGTTGCTAACAATCTGATTTCTGATGCAAATATAGTAAAAATGTGCGTTGAAATGGCGAATTTCAGTTTTTTTCTTTCCAAATGAAACATAACGAAAAGCATCTGTAACATTTCAAAATGGGCTATTGTCTCTTTTTTATTATCTTTGCAGCCAGAATAAACCATGGCGAAAAAGATCGATATATTGCCGCAGAAAGTCTCATTGGGCGAGAAAGTGGGTTACTCTTTGGGTGACGCTGCTGCCAATTTGGTGTTTCAGGTGATGATGATCTTCCAACTGAAATTCTATACCGATGTCTTTGGACTGGATGGTGCCGTGGCAGGAAGTGTATTGCTAATCGCCTGTCTTTCTGCTGTGGTGGTTGATCCCGCCGTAGGTCTTATGGCCGACAGAACAAATACCCGTTGGGGTAAGTTCCGTCCTTGGATTCTTTGGACAGCCCTCCCGTTCTGTGTTTTTTATGTGCTTGCCTATTATAATCCAGGCATTGAGGATAAGGGAACGGTAGCCACATACGCTACCATCTCCTATCTGCTGCTGATGACAATCTATTCTTTCAACAATGTGCCTTATACATCGTTGGGAGGTGTCATGACAAGTGACATCAAGGAGCGTACGAACATCACGACCATTCGCTTCGTTGCGGTCATCATTGCCCAGTTCTTCGTGCAGGGTATGACACTTCCGTTAGTTGACCATTTCGGCAATAACGGAGAGAACCTGCAGCATGGCTGGGTCTGTACGATAGGACTGTTTGCCGTCATTGCCTTCGTCTTTTTCATGATTTCCTTTGCCGTGAGTAAGGAGCGCATCCAGCCTCCTGCCTCCCAGGTGATGAATATCAAGGAAGATGTGAGACAGACCTTTTCTAATGTTCCTTGGAACATCATGTTTGTCCTGACCTTCTCCTTGTTTGTAACACTGGCGATGTGGGGCTCTGCCACCAACTTCTATTTCCAATATAATCTCGATCAGAAGTCGCTGTATGATTTCCTGCATTTCTTCAAGTTGACGGACAATCCTGACGAAGCCTATTCCATTGGATTCTCAGCCTTTAACATGGTGGGTGCCCTCGTTCAGTTTGCGGGTGTGATATTCCTGTCACAGTATCTGGCCAACAAATATGGCAAGAAGAAGACCTTTATGGTCTGTCTTTTCCTGACGGCCATCTTCTCGGCTATGTTCTATATCCCTTCCCCCACGGATGTCAGTCTGGTCTTTGTACTGAATATCCTAAAGTCACTGGCATACGCCCCAACCATCCCGCTACTGTGGGCAATGATAGCCGACGTGGCTGACCATATCGAATACGAGAGTCACCGTCGTGCCACAGGCTTCTGTTTCTCTGGTATTGTGATGGCTCTGAAGGTTGGACTCGGTACGGGTGGTGCCATTGCCGGTATCATCATCTCTGCCTTTGGCTATGTGCCAGGTAATGTGAGTGTGCAGAACGAGAGTGCGATGGAGGGTATTCGTCTGGTGTCCAGCATCTTGCCTGCCATCTTGTTTGGTATCGGTGTTCTGGCCCTCTATTTCTATCCTATCACGAAAGAATATAATGAGTGTATGCAGGCTGAACTGGCTTCCAGGCGACGTCAGGCTAGTCAGGACGAGGATGAATTTTAAATATGAATCAATGTTTAATTAAAATAATTAGTGAATATGAAACCGCGTTATCTTTTCCCGAGTGATTATTATGCAGATCCTTCTGCAAATGTTTTTAATGGAAAGTTGTTTGTATATCCTTCCCACGACTGGGAGGCTGGCGCTGCCTTCGACGATGATGGCGGTCACTTCCAGATGAAGGATTACCATGTGATATCAATGGAAGATGTTGAGAACGGTGAGGTGACTGACTATGGCATGATTCTCCATGTAGATCAGGTGCCCTGGGCTGAGAAGCAGATGTGGGACAATGATGTTGTCGAGAAAGACGGCAAATATTATCTCATCTTCTCTGCCAAGGACTACAATGGGGTGTTCCACCTCGGCGTAGCCATCGCCGACAAGCCTGAAGGCCCGTTCATCCCACAGGAGCATCCTATCCGCGGTTCTTTCTCTATCGACCCCAGCGTGTTTAAGGATGATGACGGACAGATCTACTGCTACTTTGGTGGTCTCTGGGGTGGTCAACTCCAGTGGTATCAGGCTCCGCAGAAATTGGTGAAGGAGGGTATTGACCTTGGCCCTGCAGCCGATAAGAAGACTCAACTCTTTGCACCTGCAGACGTGCCCGCTCTGTCCAGTTTCGTTGTAAAGATGAGTGACGATGTGCTTCAATTTGCTGAGGCTCCGCGTTCAGTATTGGTGATCGATAAGAATGGCGAACCCCTGAAGGCTGGTGATCCGCACCGTTTCTTCGAGGCTTCGTGGATGCACAAGTATAATGGCAAGTACTATTTCTCTTATTCTACAGGTGATAGCCATTTCCTCTGCTATGCCATCGGCGACAATCCTTACGGACCGTTTACCTATCAGGGTGTGCTCCTCGATCCCGTTGTTGGTTGGACAACCCATCATAGCATCGTACAGTACAAGGGTGAGTGGTTCTTGTTCTATCACGATTGCGTACCCTCCAATGACATCACCCATCTGCGCAGCCTGAAAGTGCAGCGTCTGTTCTACAATGAGGATGGAACCATCCAAAAAGTTGTAAATGAATAAGTTTATAGTTAAATGAAGGTCTATCTGATAGAGACATACTACATAGAACATCGTGACGAACTGCTGGCATATGTCAGCAGTCGTCTCGGTGGTAGTGTGGAATCAGAGGACATAGTGCAAAATATATTTGTACGCCTTCTGACCACCGACAAGATGATTACACTCGTCACCTTGCCAGCCTTGGTCTATACAATAGCCCGCAACCTGATTACAGACTATTACCGTCGTCGTAACACCTACGAGGAATTCGAACATTTCATCAAAGGTTCTTCGGAAGAAGATGACTTGATGGAATCGGTGATTTCTGCCAGAGAACTGACAGAGTTGCTTGAGCGCAGTCTGGCAAGGGTTCCCGAGAATTGCCGTGAGGTCTATCGTCTGCATATCTATGGTGGTATGAAGGTTAGTGAAATATCCCAGACTCTTGGGGAAGGATATAAATCAGTGGAGCACCGTCTTGGGTATGCAAGGAAGGCTGTGCGTCAGTATCTACGAAAATACGCGTAATCGGTACGATGAGAAAACTCTTTTTGATCATGTTATGGATGGCCTGTTCATTTTCTGTTCAGGCAGAAGATCGACAACAGGTGCTTCGTGTAGCCAACTGGGTAGATTATATGGATCTCGACCTGATTCCTGAGTTTGAGGAATGGTATTACCATACTACAGGCGAGAAGATCAGGGTAGATTACAATACCTACACAATGCCAGACACCATGTATTATCAGGTGGCTAACGAGCATTATGACTATGACGTATGTTGTCCGCCAGAGTATCTGGTAGAGCGTATGATGCGCCATAATCTCCTCCTACCTATCGATACTGTTGATTTCCTGAGTCGTGGAGTCCCCAATTGGATGAAGGGCACTGCCGCTTTTTTGGATGATGCCATCCAACAGTACGGAGATGTCTATAACGTCCATTCGAAAACATACGCCGTTCCTTTCCAGTGGGGTACGACCTCCGTTGTTTTCAATACGAAATATGTGAAACGTGAAGAAGTGGAGAGTTGGGATTTCCTGTTCAACTCGAAGTTCAAGGGGAAGATACGTATCAAGGATGCCTTCAGTGATTTGTTTACCATTCTCACGCTCTATAGCGGTTATAAGGATGTGGAGGAAGGCCGTATCTCTCGTAATCAACTGGCAGGTAATCTCACCAATGAGAATCTGGCTTTGATCAGGGATCTGTTGGAGCGGATGCGTCCGCAGATTGTAGGTTGGGAGTTTGATGACGGCAAAGAACGTATGGCTTCTGGTGAAGACTGGTTGGCTGTTACGTGGAATGGTGACGGACAGTGGGCTGTCAACCATGCGGGACCTGGTGTCAACTTGGATGTTATTGTTCCGAAGGAGGGCAGTGACCTATGGGTGGATTGTTGGGTGATTCCTTCCTATGCGGGCAACGTCAAGGCAGCGAGTTATTGGATTAACTTCATGAGTCAGTATGAACATGCCATACGTTGCATGAAAGTGACTAACTGGCCTTCAGCCATTGCTACGCCTGAGACTTTAAAGGCTCTGAAAGACTCCACATTAAAAGAAACGATAGACCTCAGTTATTTTTTTGGACCAGATGGTAAAACGGCTCATATCAATCCCCTGATTTATTCCTATCCGGATAATTCCGTGGTGGGTCGTCTTGCCATCATGCGTGATGTAGGCGACCGTATGGAAGATGTGCGTGACATCTGGGATCAGATTAAGAATTCAGGAGTCCATCATGAGTCTATGGTGAACTGGCTGGTGGGAGCAGTCGTCTTGCTGATTATCCTGGTGGCTGTCGCCTTCTTCTGGTGGAAGAAAAAGCGTCAGTAACTATTTCCTATGATATTCCTGATATCGTCAATGGTCTTGTTGAAAGGTCCTGTGTGCTCTAATTTAAGTGTACACATGGCGGCGGCAAACCGTCCGCTCTCAGCATAGTCCATACCCTTGGCACGACCGTACAGATAACCGGCACTATAGGTGTCGCCACAGCCTGTTGCATCCACAGTCTGTCGTGGAGGAAAGGCGGGCGTTTCATAGAACTGTCCTTCGGCAAAGATAAGAGAGCCACCGCCACCAAGGGTAATAATCACCTCGCGAACACCCCAGTCGTGAATCTGTTCTGCAGCGGCATGAGGATTGCTGAGGCCAGTGAGCGACTGGTACTCAAACTCGTTGACCTTCAGGATGGCAGTGTTTTTCAGTAACCGCTGCTTGTCTCCCCAGGTTGTAGGAAGTACCTGCTCTCCCTTCACATATCTCATATAACCTTGCACGTCGATACTGATGTCACCTTTCGTAGCAAGATATTCTACCACCTCAGGGGCGAAGTCATCTGCCAATAGCGTACCCAGATGAAAAACCTCTGCTTTGACATCTTTCAGTTGTTCGATAGTGAAAGGCTCCGATTTTGCAAGTACCCGTTGCGTACGGTTGTCCATATTGACACCGTAGGAATTCTCAAAAAACACGTTGGTCTGGCTTTCGTAGGCAGTTACGTCAATGCCAGCATGACGCAACTTTTCCACTTCAGGCATAACCTCACGGCTGATGGAGGTGACTACCCCAAAATCTACGTCACGGGGTAGGGATGCAAACGCCCACGCCACATAGTATGCCGTGCCTCCAGCACAGTGGGTGGTCTTTGGTGGACGTTGGGTGATTATTCTGTCTCGGGTGATGTGTCCGATGCAGCAAATACTATTCATTTTGAGTATTTTAGTGTACTAATTTGTCTTTAACGGCAACAAAGGTACAGTTTTTATTCGAAAAGTTTGGTCTATTAAGAAAAAAAAACTATCTTTGCAGTCTAAAACTATTCAAAAGCGCTACTAATAAATGCTAAAGAGATTTGTTTTGGGGACTTTATGGTCGATGATGGTGGGAACGGTTTCCGCCCAGATGACGTATGATGTGATTTCTTATGGTGCGAAGGGTGACGGAGTGACAGATGACGCCTTAGCCATCCAGCGTGCTATTGACCAGTGTTCTCAGGATGGTGGAGGCAGGGTGATTTTCTCCCGTAATCATACCTATCTGGCGGGTCCCGTTGAACTGAAGAGCAATGTGGAACTTCATCTGGAGGCAACAGCTACGTTGAAAGCCAATCCCGATGAGGGTATCTATCATCTGAGTGCTTTTGGAAAGAACGAGGGTGAGGGTATGCTTTGGCTCTACGCCAATGATGCCGAGAATATCAGTATCACAGGTAAAGGGACGATCCACGGCAATGGTATTGCATTCATGGGTGTAGAATTGGATGACTCCTATGAATTGAAACCGCTGGCTAATCAGGCTTTCGACCCTCGTCCTCATGTGCTGACACTGACGAACGTCCGCAATCTGACCATCCGCGACGTGACTATCTGCGAAGGGGCCTACTGGACGGTGCATCTCATCGGTTGTAATGAGGCGGTCATCGACGGTATCAACCTGTTGAACAACCTGAAGATACGTAATGGCGATGGTATTGACCTCGACCACTCCAAGAACGTACGTATCTCCAATTGTCATATCACCTCGGGCGATGATTGTATCTGTCTGAAGAACCGTCGTGAGTTTGAACAGTATGGCTCTTGCCATGATATCGTGGTAACCAACTGTACGATGTCCAGTCGCTCGTGTGCCATCAAGATTGGTAGTGAGAACATGGATTCCATCTATAATGTGTTGTTTGATAACTGCATCATCACAGGTTCGAACCGTGGATTGGGTATTCAGAACCGTGACGAAGGAACGGTGACGGATATAGTATTCTCCAATATCCAACTCGACTGTCGGCTGTGGAGCGATGTGTGGTGGGGCAAAGCTGAGCCAATCTATGTAACCTCCTATCCCCGTGCTAACGGCAACCACAAAGATGCCAACTGGCGCTTCCCCAAAGGACAAATAGAGGGGCGATGTGGTGAGGTGAGCCGTATCTATTTCAATAACATCACAGCCCTTAGCGAGAACGGTTGCTTTGTTGGTGGCGATGTGCCAGACAAGGTGAAGGATATATATTTTAATAATGTGCGCGTAAGACTCGTTGCGGGAGAGGTTAGGGGATATCTTCAGATGGACAAGCGCCCCTGCAAGGGCGAAAGTTTTGTCAAGGTTGATACCGACCAACTCCGCCAGATGGCTGTACCACTCTATACGGAGAATGCAAAAGTGATTATTAACTAATTTTATTTCATTATATTACTAACTCAAATTATTGATTATGCAAAAGATTCTAAATCTGAAACAAGGAATGCAGAAGGCAATGTTCTTCGTGTTCTTCCTGTTGTGCAGTACAGTCGTGATGGCACAGAACAAGGTGTCGGGTACTGTACTGGATGCTACGGGTGAGCCTCTGATTGGCGTGAGCGTCCTGGAGGCAGGTACTTCGAACGGAGTCGTCACCGACTTCGAGGGTAAGTTTTCCCTGACTGTGAAACAGGGTGCGAACCTAGTAGTCTCGTATATTGGCTACGTTTCGCAGACGGTGGCTGCCAGAAACGGCATGACCATCACATTAGAGGAAGACAACCAGGTACTGAATGAAGTGGTGGTTGTCGGTTATGGTACAATGCGCCGTAAGGATGTCACCTCATCTATTACCACCGTGAAGGCCGAAGACTTGAATAAAGGTGTGTTTACTGATCCCGCCTCTATGTTGCAGGGTAAGGTTGCCGGCCTCGTCGTCACTTCTACGGGCGACCCCAACGGCTCTCCTTCCATCACCCTTCGTGGAGCCTCTTCCCTGCGTAGTGGGGCTATGTCGCCTTATTATGTCATCGACGGTATTCCAGGTGTGGATATCTCAATGGTGGCTCCCGACGATATCGAGAGTATCGATGTGCTTCGTGATGCTACCGCTACCGCCATCTACGGTTCTAAGGCAGCCAACGGTGTGATCATCATCACCACTAAGAGCGGCGGTAAGACTGAGCGTACTAACGTCAGTTACAATGGTTATGTGGCATTTGACATGATCTCCAAGAAACTCGATATCGCCACAGCCGATGATATCCGCGGCTATGTGAGGGCTAATAACCTTGATTATGGCTACGACAATGGTGGCAACACCAATTGGCAGGATGAAGTACTGCGCACAGCAGTCAGCCACAACCACAACGTGTCTATCAATGGTGGTTCTGAGAAGACCAAATACATGGCCAGTGTGAACTATGCCGATCGTCAGGGTGTCATCCGTGGTTCTTATAACAACCGTCTGAATATACGTTCGCTCATCTCCACTAAGGTGCTGAAGGATCGTCTGGAACTCTCTGCCGGTCTGAATGCTATGTATGGTAAGCATGTGGGTGTGAAGATGGATAATGAGGGTGCCTCTGTGCTCGATGCTATGAACTACTTCTCTCCGTTGAATCCCATCACCAATGCTGATGGCAGTTGGTTTAAGGGCTCTGGCTCAAAGAACTACAACCCTCTGTCACTCATCAATGAGGATACGGCAGAGAATATCTGGAAGCGTGAACAGATCATCACCAAAGCCTCGTTGAAGATTATCGAGGGTCTGGTGCTGAATGCCAACTACTCGTTCAACCACTATCAGCGTACTTACAGTGCTTATGACACCCACAACACGCAGTTGGAAGGTATCAGTGCCTATAATGGCCGTGCTGATCGCAGTACATGGTTTGGCAACGAGCATACGTTTGAGATCTTCGCCAATTACAACCAGACCTTTGCAGATGTTCATACCCTTGCCCTGATGGCTGGTTACTCCTGGGAAGAGAAGAAGAGTGGCGACGGTTTTGGCGTGATCGTTCATGACTTCTATGATGACTACTTGAAATGGAACAACCTGAGTTATGCCAGCACCATCGACGGTATGAATGGTGTGGTAAGTGGCACAAAGGAAACAATACGTAACATCTCTTTCTATGGTCGTGCAAGTTACTCTTTCGCAGGCCGCTATATGTTGCAGGCTACCATCCGTCGCGACGGTTCTTCCGTGTTCGGTAAAGACCATCGCTGGGGTACCTTCCCCTCCGTGTCTGCAGCCTGGAATATTACAGAGGAAGATTTCATGAAGAATCAGGACTTCTTCTCCAACTTGAAACTTCGTGCAGGTTATGGTGTGTCAGGTAATGCTATGGGCTTCGGTGCCTACACTGCTTACGCCACCTATGGCGCATCCGGCTTCTTTGAGTACAATGGCAAGAACTGGCGCACGCTGGCTGCCACCAAGAATGCCAATCCTGACTTGAAGTGGGAAAGCACGGGAATGTTTAACATCGGTCTCGACTTCGGCTTTTTGAAGAACCGCATCAACGGTACCATTGAGTTCTATCATAAGAAGACAAAGGATCTAATCTGGGACTATCCCGTATCAACGAGCATCTATCCGTTCGGCTCGATTGCTGCTAATGTGGGTGAGATTATCAACAAGGGTATTGAGTTGACGGTGAACATTGACGCCATCCGTACGAAGGACTTCAACTGGATGACCACCATTAACCTCTCGCACAATAAGAACACTGTTGACCGTCTGTCAAACGATAAGTTCGAGGTGGGAACCTTCACACAAGGCGATCCGATGGTGGCAGGTGTGTCTAACAACGGTTACACCCAGCGTATCATTGAAGGTGAGCCTCTCGGTACCTTCTATACCTACGAATTCGCAGGTTACCAGCCGGACGAGAACGGCAATTTGAAATCTACTTATTATGTTCGCGACGAGAATACAGGTGAACGCACAGGTGAGGTGACCACGGAGCCCGCCTACAAGGATCGTGCCATCACTGGTTGTGCACAGCCTAAGTTGAACATAGGTTGGAACAACACCTTTACCTATAAGAACTTCAGTGCTTCATTGTTCTTCACGGGTGTCTTCGGCAACAAAATCTATAATGGTTCACGTGCCAACTATTCCAGCCCTGAGATGTTTGCAAACGGCAAGAATGTACTGAAGGAGTTCATCACCGACCGTCCTGCTACCGATAACCTGCCTAACTATCCTTCAGACCGCTATCTGGAGAATGGCTCGTATGTCCGTCTTTCTTCTCTGACACTGGGTTACACTTTCGATCAGTTCGACAACTGGATTCAGAGTCTGCAACTCTATGCTACCTGCAACAATGTGTTCACCATTACCAGTTATAAGGGTCTTGATCCTGAGGTGAACCTGGGTGGTATCGATCCTGGTATCGACTATCGTTGGAGCACCTATCCGCACACTCGTACCATCATGGTCGGCGCAAAGATTAATTTCTAATTTTTAATCGGAATAAGAATATGAAAACAAATATAAAAGTATTGTTCATGGCCGGCCTTGCTGCACTTGCTGTCGGCTGTACAGATTTGGATGTGCCTGTAGAGTCTCAATATACGGATTATCCTACAGATGACATTGCCATGGAGGCTAAGATGGCTGATATCTATTACCACTTCAGTGGTGTACTGGGCCGTCGTTATATGGAGGTAATGGGTCTCTCAAGTGATGAGTGGACAGCAGCCTCTTACGGTGGCGGTTGGTATGATGGTGGTGCTTACGCTCACCCCGCTTTTCATAATTACACCTTCGAGGATGCTACCATCGACTGGTTTGGCACTATTACAGAGGGAATCTCAAAGGTTAACAAGGTGATGGAAACCGAGGGCGTTGACCTTACCTCAGAACCTATCTATAAGGCTCGTGCCATTCGTGCCTTTTTCCATTGGATCCTGATGGACGGTTGGGGTGATATTCCCATCCTCGACAAAACTCCTGCTGATGGTGCTACCGTAGATCGTAAGCCACGTGCGGAAGTAACAAAATGGATGGAGTCTGAGTTGTTGGCTTGTATTCCTAATTTGCCCACAGAAGTAAGTGCCAACACTTACGGACAGCCTACCCGTTGGATGGCCGAGGCCCTGCTTGCCAAGATCTATATCAACTGGCCCGTCTATACCGCCTCTGCTGTAGAAGACTACGATGCTGCTACCGCAAAGAACGAGAAGTTGGCTGATTGTATCAACCTCTGTGATGACATTATCAATTCTGGTAAGTTCAATCTCGGCTCTATGTCTTATCGCGAGAAGTTCTCTTACGACAATGGTCCGAAGGTCGAGGACTTCATCTACGCTATGCCATACGATACCCAGACCCGTCAGGGTATGCAGTACGGACGTAGCCGTTGCTGGAAGAACATCAAGAAGATGGAAAAGAGTTACTTTGGTGATGCTCTTTCACAGTCGGGTGGTGGATACATCACGATGACTCCTGAGTTTGTCAAGAAGACTTTCATCCTGCAAGGCGATGAGCGTAACAAGTGTGTCATTGGTCTGTCGAGCAATCCTGATGACTACCGTTATGTAGAGGGTCAGGACGAGAACACCGTCTTTGTCTATAACAAGTCTAACTTGCAGATGACCAAGGAAGTGGCCCGCGTGGAAGGTGCCGACAGCGATCCTCTGGTACTGAAGGTGAATGTAGAGTTACTTACACCCGACGATGCTACCCTCGATGTAGGTGATAATCTGACAGGCTATTGCCAGGGTTGCCGCTCCGTGAAGTGGTATGTCATCGATGATGACTTCAAGAATGGTCGTAACCAGTCTAACGACGTGCCCATCTTCCGCTTCGCTGATGTGCTGCTGATGAAGGCTGAGGCTCTGACCCGCCAGAATGGCAGTTCCGCAGATGCCAAAGATCTGTTCAACAAGATTCGCGCCTATGCCAATGCTCCCGAACTTGACCACGAGCCTTCGCTGGAGGAGATATATGACGAGCGTGGTCGTGAATTCTTCGATGAGAACTGGCGTCGCAACGACATGATCCGCTTTGGACATTTCGAGGATGAGTACTTCCCCCACTACAAGAGCTTCACGGCAGCCCGTTTCGAGAAGACCTGCCGTATCTTCCCCATCCACAAGGATATCCTGAATCTCAATCCCTCATGGAAGCAGAATGCCGGCTACTAATCGGAAGTTAAACCCACTAATCATTTGGGCAGTCACGAATTCGTGGCTGCCCAAATTTTATTAGAGTACGGGGAGAATGTTGTCCCAGACAAGATTAAGTTCGGCTTGGAGGTTCTCGACATTGGAGGTGATGGCAATGACGGCGTTCTTGTCAGGAACGACGATGATGTATTGACCTCGTGCTCCGTCGGCACGGAAACAACCAGGACGGCAGCGCCACATCTGATAGCCGTAGCCCTGCATCCAGTCGCTGGTCTCTTTGGTCATGCCACGCTCAGCAGCCTGTTCTATACGGGTGCCTGGGTTGATGCTCTCCACTTGTTTCTTAGACATCTCAGCAACCCACTCAGCAGGAATAAGTTGCTTGCCGTTCCACTCGCCTTTTTGCAGGAGTAACTGGCCCATCTTAGCCAGATCTTCGGTCTTGAGGTAGAGACCCCAACCGCCACAGTTGATACCCTGCGGACTCTCGTCCCATTGTGGTTTGTCGATGTGAAGAGGTTCGAAGAGACGGGGTGTCAGATAATCGACCACTTTCTCACCTGTCACCTTCTGCACGATGGCAGAGAGCATATAGGTACCAAGACTGTTATATAGGTAGAACGTGCCCGGCTCATGAACGACGGGATGGGCAAGGAAGGCGGTTACCCAATCCTGATCCTGACCACCGCGGACACCTGAAGGCTCAACATCGTGACCGCACGACATGGTGAGCAAGTCGCGGACGGTCATGGCTCTCAGATTGTCACTCACCTTAGCAGGCAGTTTGTCGGGGAAGTAATCAACAATTTTGTCTGTCAGCGCCATCTTACCATCGGCGATAGCGAGGCCCACAGCAGTGGCGGTGAACGTCTTGCTGACAGAATGGAGCACATGAGGTACGGTATCTACACCCTCACTCTGCCAACGGCTGAAGATAACCTGACCGTCTTTTACAATCATCACGCTGTGGATGTCGAGAGAATCGTCGGCAGCCTTCTGGAAGAAGCCCTCCATAGCCGAGGCTACGTTGTCGGGAGTTTCTGCACGTGGCAGGTCGATAATCTCTGCTGTTTCTTTCACACTGTTCTTGCAGGCTGTCAATGCTATCAGCATCAGAACAACCCAAATAGTCTTTTTCATTTTCTTGTTGGTTTTATAGGTGAATAAAGTTTATTTGTCGTAGTCGGTGGGGTCGGGGATGCCTGCCTCAGCGAGGGCTTCCTGACGTTCTACACAGGTACCACATTTTCCACAGTGCTTGTCACCGCCTTTGTAGCACGACCAAGTTTCGGCGTAGTTGATACCCAGTTCCTTCCCTCGTTTCGCAATGTCGCCCTTTGTCATATTACAATAAGGTGAAAGTAGGTGGACACCATTGTATGTGCCAGCATGGGCGGCAGCGTCGAAAGTCTCTACGAACTCCAGGCGACAGTCGGGATAGATGGTATGGTCACCCCCGTGGTTGGCCATCATCACGTATGGCAGGTCATTACTTTCTGCCATACCTGTGGCGATGGCGAGCATGATACCATTGCGGAAGGGTACTACCGTTGATTTCATATTCTCGTCGGCATAATGACCTTCAGGGATGGCCTCTGAACCTTCGAGCAACGAACTGTGGAAGTGCCTTGCCATGAAATCGAGGGGAATCACAATGTGTTGGATGCCTAGTCTTTCACAGTGCAGACGGGCAAAGGGAATCTCCTTGTTGTTGTGGTTACTGCCATAGTCAAACGAGATGGCCAGTGCGATGCGTTCCTGATAGTCGTAGAGCAGGGTTGTGGAATCCATGCCGCCACTCAGGATCAATATACAATCTTTCATCTTTTCCATATTTTGGTGCAAAAATACGAAATAATTATCAATTATCAATTGTCAATTATCAATTTTTATGTATCTTTGTGGCATGAAACTGAAACGATTACTACTGATAGCATCCTTTTTGTCGGTTGCTTTGGTCGGAATGGCGCAGGTGTGGCAGTATGTCGATCCGCGGATTGGCAGCGAGGGTGTGGGGCGTACGTTCCCTGGGCCGTCGATGCCCTTCGGGATGTGCAAGCCTGGACCTGACTGCACGGTGAAGCCAAATGCAGGTTGGGCACCTATGCCGGAAGTAGTGACAGGATTCTCGCAGACGCATGTCAGTGGTACGGGTGGCGGACAGAAATACGGCAATATTCTCATCCTGCCTGGCAGTGAACCTCAGCAGAGGGTCAGCGAAGAAATAGCACTTGGCTATTATACTACGACTTTCGAAAATGGTATCCGCACGGAGATAACCACTTCGGAGCGTTGCGCTTTCTATCGTATTCACTACCCGTTGAAAAGTACACTTCTTATCGATGTGACTCACTATTTAGGAAAGAATCCTGTACCTGATTTGCGTGAACAACAGCAGTTTGTTGGGGCAGAAGTGGAAGTTGTGAATGACCATGAGGTGCGAGGCTACTCGAGAGTTCGGGGCGGTTGGAATAATGGTGATGCTTATACCGTCTATTTCTGTCTGATGGCTGATAAGTCGTTTACGCAAAGCAAAGAAAACAAAGTAGATTTCTCCGATTCCATCGTGAATATCAAGGTAGGAATCTCGTATGTCAGTACCCAACAGGCGAAGCGGAACATCCCTGAATGTGATTTCGATACACAATTAATTAAGGTACGCGAGAGTTGGGAGCGTCTGCTGAGTCGCATACATATTCAAGGCTCGGAGAAAGACAAACGAATGTTCTACACCGCTCTCTACCACACGATGCTGATGCCTGTCGATAAGACGGGTGAGAATCCTAAATGGACAGAGACGCCTTATTACGACGACTACTATGCTATCTGGGATACCTATCGTTCTTCTTCTCCACTCATTACGCTACTCGATGAACAGCGCGAGGTGGCTATTGTCAATGCTCTCTTGAACATCTACAAACGGGAGGGGTATATGCCTGATGCCCGTAGCGGCGACTGCAACGGAAGAACCCAAGGCGGTTCGAATGCGGAGGTGGTGATTGCCGATGCATATGTCAAGGGGTTGAGAGGCATTGACTATAATATGGCTCTTGAGGCCATGCTGAAAGATGCAGAAGTGGATCCTGGGGCTGACCATGAGAAACACGGACGGGGCGGACTCAAGGAATATCTGGAATACGGCTATATCCCCTATGGCATCGACCGTGCCGGCACCCGTACCATCGAGTATGCTTACAATGATTACTGTATCGCCGAGGTAGCGAAAGGCTTAGGGCGGATGGATCTCTATGAGCGATATCTAAAGCAGTCGCAAAACTGGCGGAACCTTTGGCGGGCTGATTATGAATGGGATGATGTGCGTGGGTACATTATGCCTAAGGATGCTTTGGGCCATTGGCTCGACTCCGTGCCTTGGGGTAAGTCAAAGGTGTTCCATCCTCAGATACCCTATACGCCAGTAACGAAGGTGGCTCCTTGGTATCTCCCCTGGTGGAGCACATTCTTCTATGAGGCCCTGTCAGCAGAGTATTCATTGAGCATTCCCCACGATGTGCCAGGATTGATTGCTGCCTGTGGGGGCAAGGAGGCGTTTCGCCAAAGACTGGATTTGTTCTTCGAGCGGAAGCGCTATAATGTAGGCAATGAGCCCTCTTTCCTTACGCCTTGTCTCTATCATTGGATAGGACGACCTGACCTCACTTCCAACCGTGTGCGTCAGATTATCACAGAGAATTACAGTGACCAGACCGACGGTTTGCCTGGTAATGACGACAGTGGGGCGATGTCGTCGTGGCTTGCCTTCCACCAGATGGGATTCTATCCCAATGCAGGACAGAGTTACTATCTCCTTCATACGCCGCTGATACCAGAATGGACCATGCGCCTTTGTAATGGAAACCAGTTACATGCGATAGTCAAAGGCAAGGGTACTCACTTTGAGAAAGTGACCTTTAATGGTAAAGTCTTGGAAGATGCCCGTATCGAACACGCAGACCTGATGCTGGGAGGTGAGATTATATTCTACGTATCGGCGGAAAACCAGAATATGAGAAAATCCCAGTTCGTACGGGACGTACTGGGAGTTCGTACGTTACGAACTAAGAGTTCGCACGTGACGGACTTTTCTTCGTCTGATGCCTCAAAACAATATCAGATTGCTTTTACATTGAATAAGCAGTTTCGCACGTGGCCTATGACTTTTGCTTGGCAAGGCGACACATTATATTTAACCTGTAAGGAGACACTCTATAAAATTCCCCATACCATCGTTGAAAAGGCTATGGGCTTCTGTTGGGATATCCCTACGGATGGTGCTGTTTATCAGCCAAAAGGCACGTTTGCCTTTATCTCCCGTCAGGCTCTGCGCGATTTGCGGAAGAACGGCTCATTTGTTTATGATAGCATCACCTGGCGACTGGTAGATCAGTCAGATGTCGCCCTCCATGTCCGTGCCGACATTGACCAGACGGAGATGTGGATCTCTCTAAATGATAACCTTCCATTAGTAATCGAAATGCGAAACAATCTTTTAGGAATAGACTGGAAAATTAATCAATAGGTTATGCGACGAATACTACTAACTACTCTCTTATGGGTAAGCGCCTTCGTGATGGCGCAGAAGACGCCAGAACAAATGGGCGGTGTGTATTATGCGTATCCAGTGATGGAAACTATTCTGGAAGCAGCCCCTGAGGGCTACGAGCCATTCTATATTTCGCACTACGGACGACATGGTTCGCGCTGGTTGCCTAATGATGAGCGCTATGTCTGGGTGAACAAGCAGTTTGAGGTGAAGAATCGCTTGACAAAATTGGGTTTGAACGTCCGTGAACGTCTGGCGAAGATTTGGAAGAACGCCAAGGGTAATGGTGGATTGCTGACGCCTTTGGGCGGCAGACAGCATCGGGGCATTGCTCGCAGGATGTTTCAGAACTTCCCCCAGTTGTTTACGGCTCAGGCTCATCTGACGGCACATTCTAGTACTGTCAACCGTTGCAAGACCAGTATGGATAATTTCGTGGCAGAACTGAAAATACAGAATCCATCGATACAAATCAATCCCATTACCCGTGAGGATGATATGGCGTGGATAGCCTATAAGTCACATGAACAACGTGACTTTGAGAATTCATTGACCTGGCCGTTGAAGATTTCAACTAACAGATTCATCAACTCCCTTTTTACAGATGCCAGTCATTTGTCAAAGGCTGACAGGGAGAAACTACTATCAGAACTCCATACCATTGCCTCTGATATGCAGGATGTGGAACTCAATGTTTCCTTATACGACATTTTCACAGAAGAAGAGTTGCTGGCTGTGTATGACCTGAATAACAGACGTATGACACTCCAAAATGGTGACGAGATTATGAATGGTGGCATCCCTGCCCGCAGTGCTATTTCACTCTGGGAAAAAATAGAAGCAGATGCCGATGCTGCCATTGCTAGAAAGGACAAGGGGGCAGACCTCCGCTTTGGTCATGACACCAATTTCTATCGTCTGATGACCTTGATGGACATTGATACCAAGAATAAGCCAATGGACGAGATTCTGCCTATGGCGGCGAATTTACAGATGATTTTTTATAAGAATGCGCAGGATGATGTCATGGTACAATTACTCCATAATGAACGCTCCATCGGCTTCAGGAACTGGAAGGAGATGAAACAACATATTAATGAACGAATTCATTACTTTGAACACTTACGCCAACTCAATGCCTTGAATACGATGGTGGGAACGGCTCCTGCCAACACCAAGACCGCCGGAATTTTCGGTAAAGGTTTTGAGGAACATGGTCAGACGTTGCCTGCCGTTCTCTCACCCAATGGACAGAATTTCTGGACGCCCCAGACCCGTGATACCGAAAAGAAGTGCGTGGCACCTTATTATTATACAGACTCACTGTTTCAGGGCATCCGCAATAGTCATTGGATCGTAGGTGGTTGTACGCAGGACTATGGTTCCTTTACTTTAGCCGCCCTCACAGGGAAGTTGCGTCTGAGCCCTGAAGAACGAGCCACCCCCTTCTCGCATTCAGAGGAAGTGTCCCATCCCCATTACTATGCCGTACATCTGCCTCAGGAACAATTGAAAATTGAGGTAACAGGTAGTAGCCATACGGCCATCTTCCGTATCACTCCAGAACAGGATGGTCCCATTCACATCGTGTTGAATCACAATAGCGATGAAGGTGAGGGATACTTGGAGGTGAATAATATCGACAGGACTGTCTATGGCTATAACCCCGTCCACCGCATTTATCAGGGTTGGGGCGAGCCTGCGGGTATTGATGGGAATTATCTGTTGCAATGTTACGATGAAATCGTAGATTTTGGATGTGATAGTATCTGCGCTTGGCTTACTTTCAAAGGCAAGGCTCATGAACCTATCCTCTTGAAGGCTGCCACATCGTTTACTACCAAAAGAGGAGCCGAGAATAATTTTGCTTTCGAGGTGGAAGGACATGATTTTGAGAGTATGATGGAACAGCAGGCCTCACTATGGATAGACCGTTTGCACACCATTGATGTGGAGGATTCAGATACGGCTCGCGTGAATCAGTTTTATGGAGCGTTGTATCGCGCTTCGTTCCTGCCTCGTGAGATGAGTGATGTGGATGGCGACTATCCTCAGTTTGCCAACGGTACCATTCAGTCAAATTACTCCAGAAAGTTCTATGGCGACTTCTCGATGTGGGACACATATCGTGCCCTGCATCCGCTCTATACTCTGATAGCACCAAATGAGTCGGCAGATATGATGCAGTCGTTGGTGACGATGTACGAAGAGGGTGGTTGGCTGCCTATCTTCCCTTGTTGGAATTCTTATACGGCTGCGATGATTGGCGATCACTGTTCTGTTGCATTGGCAGATAATTATATAAAAGGTGTAAGGGGTTTCGATTATGAAAAGGCCTACGAAGCGATGCGCAAGAACGCCTTTGAAAGCCCAATTACGTATGAGGAATACAAGAATGGTATGGGCCGCAGGGCATTGGATAGTTATCTGAAATATGGCTATATCCCTTTGGAAGATGGTGTCAAGGAGGCTTTTCATCAGGACGAGCAGACCTCGCGTACTTTGGAGTATGCCTTCGATGACTTCGCAGTGGCTCAATTGTCAAAGGCACTTGGTAAGGATGAAGATTATCAGGAACTGATGCGTCGCTCAGAGAACTGGAGAAATGTCATCAATCCCAAGACGGGCTATTGTGACGGACGTCATGTTCCCAAACAGATTTCTCGGAAGAAGAGTGATGGCGGACTCTTTGAAGACAATCTTGATTTCATCCATCGGAAACCTTGGATTACAGAGGGCGCGGCTTGTCATTATACTTGGTATGTACCTCACAATGTAGAAGGACTCGTTGAGACTTTGGGCGGTAAGGAGAAGTTTGAGGCGAAACTCGACTCGATATTTACAGAAGGCCGTTATTGGCATGGTAACGAACCATGTCACCAGATAGCCTATTTGTACGATTTCATCGGGAAAAGGGACAAGACCATCGAACGTGTAACCCATATTCTTGATACCGAATACAACGATACCCCTGGTGGTCTTTCGGGTAATGATGATGCAGGTCAGATGTCTGCCTGGTATATCTTCTCGTCGATGGGCTTTTATCCTGTCTGTCCCGCCACTGACCGTTATATGCTCTCTGCTCCCCGTTTCCAGAAAGTGAGGTTGAATCTACAAGATGGTAAGACATTTACTATCACGCCAGCCTCCTTGCCTCGGGATCGCCATTATATCACTCAAGGCGAGATTATCCGAGGAAACTGATTATTTGAAAATAAGTGTGGTTAGTTGTTCTGGAGCAAAGAGTTCCTGGGCGACGGCTTGGATATCATCGGCAGTCACCTTGTCGATATTGTTGAAGAGGCTAGTGACATCCTTCTCCCAACCATAATGCAGGAAACTCTTGCCGAAGTCAAGAGCGAACTGTTCTCGGTTGTCACAGGCAATGGCTATCTGACCCTTCAACTGTCGCTTGGCTGCCTTCAACTGATTCTCGCTCAGTGGTTTCGCTATCACCTTATCCAATTCGCGACGCACCAGACGTAAGCATTTGTTCACGTCGTGCGGGTCACAGCCAAAGTAGATGTTCCAAATCCCCGTATCACTATAACTCACCATCGTGCTCTCTACAGTATAGACAAGTCCGTTGCGCTCTCGTAGTGAGAGGTTGAGACGGGCATTCATCCCTGGGCCACCTAATATATTATTAAGAAGATAGAGTGGGATTCGTAGCGGATGGTGGATATCGTAACCTCGCGTGCCCAGCATCACATGGGCCTGATGAGATCCGATGTTTTGAGTGATGAATTGAGAGTTGAGGGTGTAGAGATTAGAGTTTGCTTCCGCTTTAGATGAAAAAGTTTCTGGGACTGTGTTGGCAAACTCTAAACTCTCAGTTCTACACTCTACACGCTTTACCAGTTTTCCAAAGTCCAGGTCGCCATACGCAAAGAAGATGGTATTGTCTGGACGGTAGTTCCGCCGCACAAAGCGTAGGACATCTTCCGTCTTATAAGAACGTAACTGTTCAGCCTTGCCCAAAATATTATGTCCGAGGGGATGGCCTTCAAAGAGGATATTTTCAAATTCATCGTAGATGAGTTCGGCGGGCGAGTCATTATAACTCTCGATTTCATCGCAGATTACTTCCACCTCCTTGTCAATCTCGTGCTGCGGATAGGTGCTATGGAAGACGATGTCCGTCAACAGATCCACTGCCTTCCCGATATGCTCTTTCTGGATAGCGGCATAGAAGGTGGTGTCTTCCTTGTTGGTAAAGGCATTCAGATCACCGCCCAACTGCTCCAAACTATTGATAATCTGCAGCGCGTTACGTTTCTCAGTGCCTTTGAAAGTCATGTGTTCGCAGAAATGCGCCAGACCTTCCTCTCCAGATTTCTCGTCACGAGTGCCTGCTGCTACCTGATAGCCGCAATACACCACCTGTGAAGCCGATGGTCGATGGATGATCCTCAACCCGTTTTCAAGCGTATGAGTGTTATAATTCGTCATTTCATTTGCAAAAGTACGAATTTATTTTTATTTTTCACTTTTCACTTTTCACTTTTCACTTCTTTTTTGTATCTTTGCATCCGTAAAGATAAGAACTATGCGAAAAGTTATTGGAATCGGCGAGACTGTTCTCGACATTATCTTCAAAAATGACCAACCTATTGGTGCTGTGCCAGGTGGGTCGGTATTTAACGGTATCATTTCTTTAGGGCGCTCTGGAGTGCCTGCCTCGTTTATCAGTGAAACGGGTAATGATCGTGTAGGTAAGCGGATTATCTCCTTTTTAAAAGAGAATGGGGTGGGCGCTGACTATATGTTCGTTTATCCTGAGTCGAAGTCGCCCATTTCATTGGCGTTCCTCAACGAGCGGAACGATGCGGACTATATTTTCTATAAGGATCATCCACGTGACCAACTGGAGTTTGTTTATCCTGACATCGAGGCTGATGACATTGTGATGTTCGGTTCCTACTACGCTGTCAATCCTGTTATTCGTCCGCAGGTGGCTGCTTTCCTCGACTATGCCCGTAACAAGGGGGCTATCCTTTATTATGATGTGAACTTCCGTGCCTCCCATAAGCATGAGGTGATGAAGTTGACACCCAACATCCTTGAAAATCTGGAGTATGCAGATATCGTCAGGGGTTCGACAGAGGATTTTGAGGTGATGTTTAAGAAAACTGATGCCGAGGTTGTTTATCGCTCGCAGATAGCCTTCTACACCAAGAACTTCATCATGACGCAGGGCAGTGACCCCGTGGAACTCCGTGCGGAAGGGGGCTTGAAGAAGCAGTATGCTGTGGAGAAGACAGAAACGGTGAGCACCATCGGAGCCGGTGACAACTTCAATGCGGGCTTCATCTATGGTTTGATAAAATATGGTATCACGCGTGACATGATTCAGAGGGGATTCAGCGAGGCGCAATGGGATCAAATCATCGCTTGCGCCCAGAAGTACTCAATGAATGTCTGCAAGAGCATTGACAACAGTGTCGATCAGGCATTTGGCAAGCAGATGAATGAGGAAATGAAAGCCTATCAGGAAGAGACAACCTAAAAATATTATAGTAATGAAAGAAATCATCAACAAAATCTACTATGTAGGGGTGAATGACCGCAACAAGAACTTGTTTGAGGGTCTGTGGCCGTTGCCCAATGGCGTATCGTATAATTCTTATCTCATCGACGATGAGAAAGTGTGTCTGATTGATACCGTCGAAGTAGATTTCTTTGTACAGTATTTGGAGAATATCCAAGAGGTAATCGGAGACCGCAAGATTGACTACCTCGTGGTGAACCACATGGAGCCCGACCACAGTGGTAGCCTCGCACTCATTAAGAAATACTATCCAGAGATTCAGATTATCGGCAACAAGAAGACATTTCAGATGATGGAAGGCTTCTACGGGGTGGCAGAGGGTCTCTATGAGGTTAAAAACGGCGATTCTATTGAACTGGGCAATCATACGCTAAACTTCGTGATGACCCCGATGGTACACTGGCCGGAAACAATGGTGACGCTCGAGAGCAAAAACAATGTGTTGTTCAGTGGCGACGCTTTCGGCTGCTTTGGTGCTCTGAACGGTGGAGTGGTGGATTCACAGATCAATACGGATGCGTTCTGGTTGGAGATGGTACGCTACTACTCGAACATCGTGGGTAAGTACGGCACACCTGTGCAGAATGCCCTGAAGAAACTCGAAGGTATCCAACTCGACTATCTTTGCGCTACACATGGCCCCGTCTGGCATGAGTATGTGCAGAAGGTTATCGATATCTACGATACCTTATCTAAATATGAAACAGAGCCAGGTCTGGTGATTTGTTATGGAACGATGTATGGCAATACAGAGCGTGCGGCCGAGGTGATTGCCCGTGCAGCATCGGAGGCAGGCCTGAAGAATATCGTGATGTATAATGTCTCGAAGACACATCATTCTTATATCATCCGCGATGTGTTCCGCTATAAGGGGCTGATTGTGGGAGCACCTACCTATAACACAGGACTCTATCACGAGATGGATGTATTGCTTTCAGAACTCGCCGGCAAGGATATCAAGAACCATTGTCTGGGTTGGTTCGGCTCCTTCGGCTGGGCTTCAAAGGCTGTGACTGAGATACAAAAGTGGAATGACGAACGTCTGCACTTTGAGGTGGTTGGTGAGCCTGTGGAGATCAAACAGTCCCTCACAGCAGAGACAAAAGCCAAGTGTGAGGCTCTTGGTCGTGCTATGGCAGAGCGATTGATGCAAAATTAGGCATTCCTAAGAGAACCTGAGAATGTCTAAGTATTTATTATTCGGCTGATTTCTTCGATGGAATCAGCCGTTTTTATGTAGTCATACCAATCACCGCGAATCATTCCTTTGCCTTGAAGATCGTTGAGCATAGTGATGAGTGAATCCCAGAAACCCTTCATATTATAGAGGATGACGAGTTTGTCGTGATAGCCGATGGTAGCGGAAGAGGCCACGGTGAAAACCTCATCGATGGTACCTATGCCGCCAGGCAGGGCGATGAATATGTCGCTTTGGTCCATCATCAGTTGTTTCCTGTCGCTAAGGTTATCGCAGGGAATCTCAATCTCGACATAATCACTAGTGCGCCCAGACTTCTCAACAATCATGGGTATCACACCAATGGTGCGTCCACCATTTTCCTTGACGGCTTTTCCCACACATTCCATGAGTCCTTGATTTACGCCTCCATATACGATGGAATGTCCATTTTTTGCCGCCCATCTGCCCAGTTCTTCTGTCATCGTGAAGAAGTCTGGGTCAATCTGCTGATTCGCAGAACAAAACACACAAATCTTCATATCGCTTGCAAAATTACAAAAAAAAACGTATCTTTGCAAACAAAAAAGCAAATATGTCCATGAATGAACTGATAACTGCCGTCAATGATGTGATATGGAGTTACGTGCTGATTGTGGCTCTGGTGGGGTGTGGTTTGTGGTTTACTATTAAGACACGCTTTGTGCAGTTCCGTATGGTGGGTGAGATGCTGCGACTGCTCACCGAGTCCGCAGTGAGTACGGTGGAAGAACAGGTGAAGGAGAAAGAGGGTAAGAGTCGTCACATCTCCTCGTTTCAGGCTTTTGCTGTCAGTGTGGCTACCCGCGTGGGAACGGGTAATCTGGCTGGTGTAGCAACTGCCATCGCTATTGGTGGTCCTGGAGCGGTGTTCTGGATGTGGCTCATCGCCCTTATTGGTTCAGCAACGGCTTTCGTGGAATCGACGCTGGCTCAGTTGTATAAACAGAAACACAAGGATTCATTCATTGGCGGCCCAGCCTATTATATCCAGAAAGGTCTGAAACAGCGTTGGATGGCGGTGTTGTTTGCCGTGCTGATAACTTTACAGTTCGGCCTCTCTAACAACTCTATTCAGGCTAACACCATCTGTAGTGCCATGCAGGAGGCCTTCGGCTGGTCACCCGTTTGGGTAGGTTGTATCCTTGCGGCAGTGGCTCTGTTCATCGTCTTTGGCGGCATCCAGCGCATTGCTCAGGTCAGTTCCGTGCTGGTGCCGGTGATGGCAGTGGGTTATATCATCTTGGCTTTGGTGATTATCATCATGAACATCCATCTGATTCCCCATGTCTTTAAGGTGATTGTGCTCGATGCTTTCGGTGTCAGTCAGATTGCTGGTGGCGGCATTGGCGCAGCGATGATGAATGGTATTAAGCGTGGACTCTTCTCCAACGAGGCGGGTGAGGGTAGTGCACCTAACGTGGCGGCAACGGCTACCACGACACATCCTGTGAAGCAAGGTCTTATTCAAGCACTGGGAGTGTTTACCGATACGCTGATGGTGTGTTCGTGTACGGCATTTATCATCCTAATCAGCGGACTCTATCAGGTGCCTGATCTAAACGGTATTGCCCTCACGCAGTCAGCGCTGCAGAATGAGGTGGGCAGCATTGGTCCGATGTTCATTGCCATCGCCATCTTCCTCTTCGCTTTCTCCAGCATCATTGGCAACTATTATTATGGTGAGGCCAACATCCGATTCATCACGCAGAACAATCATGTGATGACGGCCTATCGTATCGCTTCGGCAGGACTGATGGTTATCTTCGGTGCCCTTGCCAGTTTTGAACTGGTATGGAACATCGTCGATTTCTTCATGGCTTTCCTTACGGCCTGCAACCTTGTGGCTATCGTCCTTTTGGGCCGTTATGCCTTCCGTCTGCTCGATGACTACCGTCAGCAGAAGCGTCAGGGCATCAAAGAACCTGTCTTCCATCGCAGTCAACTGCCTGAGATAGAAGACGAGATAGAATGTTGGGAAGAATCATAATTCTTTTTCCCTAATAAGTTGCTGATTTGCCATATCAACTTCATAGGGCTCCACAGAGCCTTTTATATTGAAGGTCAGTACGGCACTATCTGTTGTCACATCTAATGAGCATGGTGCACCTTCGATCAGTGGAATACAACTGTTGCTGCCGACTGGAAAACCGCAACAGATAGGAATGTTATATTCATGAAGATGTGCAATCAGCATCTGTTCGACACTGCCATACTGAAGGTCGTACTTAATGGAATTGAACGTGCCGAAAATGATGCCTTTTACTCTTTCAAAATCCGTCTGCAGTGTGAGCATGTAAAACAATCGGTCTATACTGTGCAAAGACTCCTCTACCTCTTCGATGAACAGGATGATGTCATGTTTGGGATGAAGATGGTATTTCGTTCCTGCTATGGCGGAATAGCTGGAGAGGTTGCCTCCCATGAGAACACCCTCTGCATGACCAACTTGATTGTATGGGTTGCCTGAGATTTTGTATTGCGGCAGGGTGCCAAAAAGGATGTTACGTGTCAGGGAGGTTGCCGGTTCCTGATTGCTGGCTATCTGGAAAGCCATAGGACCATGAATGCACATCACACCAGCCCCAGACATAGCGTAGAGTAAAACGGTGATATCCCCATGACCGATCAGCCATTTTGGGTGTTGTTGAAAACATTCCTGTGGAATACGGTTCAGTAGATGATCGGAGCCATAGCCACCCCGTGAACACACAACGGCCTTGATCGTATCGTCTTCAAGAGCCCACAACAGATCGGCAGCACGTTCATCGGCTGTTCCTGCATAGGCATTTACATTTAGGTTGTTGGTGTTTGGTCCGATAACAGGCTGTAGTCCCCAACTCTTAATGGTTTCTGCAGCCTGCTTCAAAGCATCCTGCGGCACCCAATAGGCGGGGGATACAAGAGCGACCTTATCCCCCTCGTTTAAGTAGGGTGGCTGAACAATCTTCTTACCTTGATACATATATACCTATATTACTTTTTATGTTTTGGTAGTGACAATGACGCCTTTATCGTCGGGTAACGAAAAGAGGCGGTATGTCGCGACGGATGGTCAGTATCCAACAGTCGTTGCCGTCAGGTTGGTAATCGACGCGGTCGGTATGGTCGCCCATGACCCACACCATGCGCTCGTCGATAGGACGACCGTTGTGTCGAACCATCAGTGTCATCTGTTTTACCGAGACTGTCGCTGAGAATTGGCAGGGGCGATTTTTCAATTCATTCATGGTAATATCCGCCAGTTGCTCTATGATGCGCAGTGGATCTTGGTCGGGTTGTTCGGCGATGATACGCTTTACAAACGACTTCATGTCCTCATTTCCCTCGGGTTGATAGATCTTCTCTTCTTTCATTGACTTTGCAAAGGTAGTCATTTTTTTGCTTTCCAGCAAATGACAGATGTCTTACGCCTAAATAATTTTCAGATACGCAATTGTTTTTGTAAATTCTGAGATTAAATTGTAAATACTGAAAGGCTGATACTATGAATATTTCAAAAAAATGCGTACCTTTGCACCCATGTACGGACAACAAAGTATTCATGACTCCCTCTTTCTTATGTTATATAGTGGAGTTGCTGTGTTGGCGTTGGTAGCAGGTTTCTATCTGTGGCTGAGGCGCAGTAATGCCATAGCCCCAACTATCGTTCCACCGACGGAGTTACGCTGGTGGACATCGGCT
>JAGCPK010000078.1 GCA_017965725.1 Prevotella sp. | reverse complement strand
ATCACGTTTTACAAGAACTGATTTGATGCGCTGACGATTAGGTAGATGGTTAGTTCTACCAACAGGCAGACGGCTCCGCAGCAGTCGCCGGTATAGCCATGTATCTTTCGCCACATCAGCAGATAGAGAAAATACATCACAAGGGCAGGGATGAAGATAAGGAACTCCCAAGGCATGTGCGTGAGCAGGATGAAGAGCAGCATGGGAAGGAAACCCTGTAAGGCCAAACTGATACCTGCCCAGACACCGTATTTGCGATAGACGGTCTTAGACTTCGCCTCCTCTTCCCGTCGGGCGTAAGGCATCATCAGAATGAGTTGCGAGGTCACCATCTTGGAGTAAGGATCGGCCGCGAAGATCATCAGGGCTGCATAATAGGGTGGGATGGAATTCAGTGTAGCGAACAGTAGTAACATATAGAGTATCAGGCCGATAACGCCGTAGGTGCCAATGTGGGAATCCTTCATGATGGCAAGGATACGTTCGCGGTTATTACCGCCTCCTCCGAATCCGTCGAGGAAGTCGGCCAACCCATCTTCGTGCAGTGCGCCCGTAATCAACAGACGTACAACAATCGCCAATAGCACGGCAATCGTCTGGGGCATTATCATACTGCCAAAATAGAGTACAGCAGCCATTGCTCCACCCGTGAGCCAGCCCGTCAGCGGCCAGTGCTCCACCACTGTCTTATAGCACTCCTTTGGAGGCTCATGTAGTCGCCAGAACGGCAGGCGGGTAAAAAAGATGAATGCTGCCCAGATGCGGTCGTACCAATGGGTCTTGTCTATGTCTGTTTGCATATTGTCTTATTTTTGTTGCAAAGATACGATTTTTTTTGTAATTTTGCAGCAGATATAATGAAAAAAAGAGATATGAAGAAGTATAAAGACCTGTTTATAGACTTTGACGATACGCTCTACGATACCCATGGCAATGCTGTCATCGCTTTGCGTGAGACGTTTGAGGCTTTCGCCCTTGAACGGTATTTCCCTGACCCGCAGGCCTTTTATAATGCCTATTGGATGACTAATATCGACCTGTGGACGCGCTACTCGAAGGGGGAGATCACCCGTGACTATCTGATTGTGGAACGTTTCCGTCGTCCGCTCAGTGTAGGCAAAGGGATAGATGCGACAGAAGAGTTCTGTCTGGAGATGAGTGACTGTTTTCTGGATTTCTGTTCCTCGAAGCCTGGAGTGGTGAAGGGAGCGCACGAACTGATGGACTATCTCCGTCAGTGCGGCTACAGGATGCATATGTGCAGCAACGGTTTCCATGAGGTGCAGTACAAGAAACTGGATGCCTGCGGGCTAAAAGACTATTTCGACACCATCATCCTGAGTGAAGATGCGGGTTTCAACAAACCGTCGTCACAATACTTCGACTATGCTTTCAGACAGTCGGGTGCCCAACGGGAGACAACGCTGATGATCGGTGATAACCTGCAAACCGACATCCTCGGTGCGTTGGCATCTGGGATGGACGCCATGCTCTTCAACCGTTGGGAGGTGGATGTCAACGAAATCCCCCAGCGCCCCACGTTCGTTGTGTCTTCTCTGCTTGATATTCCAAACATATTAAAATAAAAAAGATTAGCTTATGAAAAAGATTCTGACTATCATGACATTAGTGGTGCTGTGCTTGACGGCTTCAGCACAACAGACAAACGTGCTCGACCAACTCAAATCTGACCTCAGGAAGAGTTATGGTACCGATTATCCCTATTCCTTCACAACGTCACAATTGACGAAGGCACCACGCGGTTATAAACCGTTCTATATTAGTCACTACGGTCGCCACGGCTCTCGCTACTATTGGAACGCATTTCTTTATCGGGAAATGGACAGCCTGCTGACCAATGCCCATCGCAAGCATCAGCTTACGGCCGAAGGCGAAGAGTTCTATACGAAGTTCGAGGCCGCCAAGGAGGAACTATCCACAGGTGTCAGCGAGTTGACAGATTTGGGTTGGGAGCAACACCAGCGCATTGCCAGAACCATGTATAACAACTTCCCTGAAGTGTTCAAAAAGGGCGGCAACGTGTTGGCCATTGCCTCGCTCAGCGGACGTTGCGTCATCAGTATGTCGGGCTTCTGTCAGGAATTGGTGCAGTGTAACCCGAAGATCGAGATCCGTGAGCAGTCCTCACGCTTCACCCTCGACGGTGTGGTACCTGACGACCGCCAGAATCCCGCCCGTCGCGATTTCCCCAGCAACAAGCCACGCTACGAGAAGAACCGCGACCAGTTCAAATACACAGACAACTTGCACGAAACAATCGTCAAACGTGCCTTCACCAGCACCGAGGGACTGCCTGGCAGCGTGCACCATATTGGCGAGAACTTCATTAATCTCTATACTTCGCTGCCCAACATCGGCCATGAGGGCATGATGGGCAACCTCGTCACCGACAAGGATATAGCCGACCGATGGGAAAGTTCCAACCTGGGCTCCTACTCATGGCTGTTTCCCCTCCAATATAGGATGATTCCCATCTTGCAGGATATCATCAAGAAAGCCGATGCTGTGCTCGACGGTAGTAGCGACCACATTGCCGACTTGCGCTTCGGACACGACGACCGTTTAGGGCCGCTCCACATTCTCATGGGCATTAACGGTGCCGACAGTGACCCGGAGGATCCGTATGAGGTGAAGAACATCTACCAGAACTGGCAGACCTGTAAGGCATCAAACATCCAACTGGTCTTCTATCGTGGGAAGAAGTCAACAGACGATATCCTCGTCAAGTGCTTGCTCAATGGAGTGGAGGCCAGTCTTCCCCTTCCATCCGACATGTATCCCTATTACAAATGGTCTGACTTCCGCCAGTTCTATACTGACCGCTGTAAGGCTCACACCCCTTCGGAATAAATATAAGGACACGACACTCAAAGAGGCATGGATATCCCCACCGGGGTAAAACCCGCCCAGAATCCGAGGCACGTTTTTGCCACCCCTGCAGAAGTCTCAACCAAATCTGGAGCAGATAAAGCCGAATTTTGTTTGTTCCCCTATAGATTCTGTAAAAGGAACGCCTCGGCACGGGCTAAGTCCTCTGGGGTGTCGATGCCGATGGTCTCCACGTCGGTAAGTCCCACGCGGATGCGATAGCCGTTCTGGAGCCAGCGCAGTTGTTCGAGGCTCTCAGCTTTCTCAAGACTGCTCTGTGGCAGTTGCGTCACCTCTGCCAGCACCTCGCGACGGTAGGCGTAGATACCTAAGTGTTTCAGGAAAGGATACTCGCCAAACCACTCCTCATGCACCTTACCTCTGATATAAGGAATGACTGAACGACTGAAGTAAAGGGCAAACCCCTGATTGTCGACGACAATCTTGGGTGAGTTGGGATTATCCACCGCCTCGATACTCTCAAAACGTTTGCCCAAGGTGCCTATCTGTGTCGAGGGATTGTCGAAGAGGTGCATCAGCGTCTCAATCTGAGAGGATTGGATGAAAGGTTCGTCGCCCTGTACGTTGATGATGACATCGGCATCGGCACCAATCTTCGTGGCTGCTTCCTCGATACGGTCAGTACCGCTCTTGTGGTCGCTGCGAGTCATCACGACACGTCCTCCGAAGGCTTCGACAGCCTGTTGGATGCGCTCGTCATCAGTAGCCACATAGACTTCATTGAGCACGCTGCTAACCTGCTCATACACTCTCTGTATCACTGTTTTTCCGCCTAATATTGCCAGCGGCTTGCCCGGGAAACGCGTTGAGGCGTAGCGGGCGGGGATGATTGCCATAAATTTCATAACGGTTGCAAAGTTAATGAAAAAATATGTAAAACAAAGAATATTTGCCGAATAGTTTTAATAAGAATTTGTGAGTCTCGTATCTTTTTACTACTTTTGCAATGATAATTGAAATAAAGACAACAATGAACATACAGAGATATATCATTTCATTATTGATAACACAAGCGCTTTGCATCCCTGCGTCAGCGCAAAAGATAACCCTCGGTTCCGCCACGACAAAAGACGGTGGACAGTTTCAGGGAGAGATGGTACAGGGTAAGCCCAACGGAAAGGGCAGGGCTACCTATAAGAACGGCAACACCTACGAAGGCGAGTACGTGAAAGGAAAGCGTCAGGGCTATGGTATCTACACTTTCTTCGACGGAGAGAAATATGAAGGTGAGTGGTTCCAAGACCAGCAGCACGGCAAGGGTGTGTATTATTTCTCGAATAACAACCGCTATGAGGGTCTGTGGTTCCGTGACTACCAGCACGGGCATGGTGTGATGTACTACTTCAACGGTGATAAGTACGACGGGGAGTGGAAGATGGACAAGCGTTCGGGAAAGGGAACCTACACCTTCGCCAATGGTGCCTATTATAAAGGTGAATGGAAGGACGACCAGAAGAATGGCAACGGCTTCTACGACTGGGGCGACGGTTCGTCGTACGATGGACAATGGGTTGACAATATGCGCTCGGGCAAGGGTACTTTCCGCTATGCCGACGGCGATCAGTATATCGGACAATGGGCCAACGACGTGCAGAACGGACGTGGTATTTATAAGTTCCAGAACGGCGATGTCTATGAAGGCGACTATGTCGATGGCGAGCGTACGGGTACAGGTATCTCGAAATATGCCAACGGCGACAAATACACAGGGCAGTTTTTCGAAGGCGACAAACAAGGCCAGGGAACGATGGTGTGGAAGAACGGCGACCAGTATGTAGGCATGTGGAAGGCTGACAAGATGAACGGTAAAGGCAAACTCACCACCAAGGCTGGTGATGTGTTTGAGGGTCAGTTCAAGAACGGTAAGATCGAAGGTGAGGGCATCGCCCGCTATGCCGACGGCTCGAAATTTAAGGGAACCTTCAAGAACGGTAAGCGCAATGGTGCCGCCATCGAGGAAGATAAGGAAGGCAAACGTTTTGAGGGCTCCTATGTAGATGATGTGCGTGATGGGAAGTTCGTGGAGAAAGACCGCAACGGAAAGGTCGTCGCCTCAGGCACCTACACCCGTGGCCACAGACAGTTGGACAACTAAGAATATAATCTTAAACATCAAAATCCAAATGATTATTGATACGATAGATAATCTCGGCAAGTATGTGGCACTGAATCCACGCTTCGCCGACGTGGTTGAGTTTTTAAAGAATCACGACCTCCAGACGATGGTTTCGGACAAGTATCCCATCAAGGGTGATGATGTGTTCGTCAATCTTCAGGTGGCAAAACAGCGCACGAAGGAAACATGTTTCGTAGAGTCGCATGTGAAGATGATTGATATCCAGATTCCGATCTCGTGTGAGGAGACCTATGGCTACTCGCCGTTGGAAGATTTGCCCGACGCAGCGTATGACGCAGAGAAGGATATGACCATCTATGAAGGCGTGAAACCGAAGGAGTTTGTGACGCTGACGCCTGGTATGATGGTCATCTTCTTCCCACAGGACGGTCATGCTCCCTGTATTATCGACGAGCCCGAAATCAAAAAGGCAATATTCAAAGTATCGGTTAAGTGAATTAAAGACAGCATAACACTATGGCAACAAAGAAAGTTACTACTAAGAAACCTGCAGCCAAGAAGGCAGCGAAAATCGTGAACCAAACAGAGCCCCAGCATATAGGACTGGTGCGTAACGACAGTTGGCTGGAACCCTTTGAGGGTGCCATCCGTGGACGGCATGACCATGCTGTGTGGAAGATCAACCAACTGACAAAGAATGGCAAGAAGACCCTCTCAGATTTTGCGTCGGGTCATCTCTACTTCGGACTCCATAAACTCGCCAAGGGCTGGGTGTTCCGTGAATGGGCTCCCAATGCCACAGACATCTATCTGATTGGCGATTTCAACAACTGGCAGGAAGACGAGAAATACCGTTGCAAGCGTATAGCAGGCACAGGCAACTGGGAACTGAAACTCTCGGAGAAAGCCCTGAAGCACGGACAACTCTATAAGATGAAGGTGAAGTGGAATGGGGGAGAAGGTGAGCGTATTCCAGCCTGGTGTCGTCGAGTGGTACAGGATGATAATACGAAGATTTTCTCTGCTCAGGTGTGGAACCCTGAGAAGAAATATGAGTTCCAGAAAAAGAACTTCAAGCCTAAGAAGAATCCGCTACTCATCTATGAGTGTCACGTTGGTATGGGACAGGATGCTGAGAAGGTTGGCACATATACTGAATTCAAGGACAATGTGCTGCCACGTGTCATCAAAGACGGTTACAACTGTATCCAGGTGATGGCCATCCAGGAACATCCCTACTATGGATCCTTCGGTTATCATGTGTCTTCCTTCTTCGCACCGTCGAGTCGTTTTGGAACACCCGAGGAACTGAAGGAACTTATCGACACTGCTCACAAACATGGCATTGCTGTGATCATGGATATCGTCCACTCCCACGCCGTGAAGAACGAGGTGGAGGGTCTTGGCAATCTGGCTGGTGATCCGAACCAGTTCTTCTATCCCGGTGACCGCCATGAACATCCCGCCTGGGATTCGCTCTGCTTCGACTACGGCAAGGACGACGTGTTGCACTTCCTGCTCTCCAACTGTAAGTACTGGCTCGAAGAGTATAAGTTCGACGGTTTCCGCTTCGACGGTGTCACCTCGATGCTGTATTACTCTCACGGTCTTGGTGAGGCTTTCGGAGGTTATGGTGACTACTTCAATGGTCACGAGGACGACAACGCTATCTGCTACCTCACTCTCGCTAATAAACTCATTCACGAGGTGAATCCGAATGCTATCACCATCGCTGAAGAGGTTTCTGGTATGCCCGGACTTGCAGCGAAGTTTGAGGACGGTGGCTATGGCTTCGACTACCGTATGGCTATGAACATCCCCGACTATTGGATCAAGACCATCAAGGAGGTGCGCGACGAGGATATCAACGTGTGCTCTATCTTCTGGGAGGTCAAGAACCGTCGTCCTGACGAGAAGACCATCTCCTATTGCGAGAGTCACGACCAGGCACTGGTGGGTGACAAGACCATCATCTTCCGCCTCATCGACGCTGATATGTACTGGCACTTTGCCAAGAAGGATGTCAACGACATGGCCCAGCGTGGTATCGCCCTGCATAAGATGATCCGTCTTGTCACGGCTGCGGCTATCAACGGTGGCTACCTCAACTTCATGGGTAATGAGTTCGGACATCCCGAGTGGATTGACTTCCCGCGTGAGGGGAATGGCTGGAGCTACAAGTATGCCCGTCGTCAGTGGAACCTCGTAGATAACAAGGATCTTTGCTACCATTGGTTAGGTGATTTCGACAGAGAGATGCTGAAGGTGATTAAGAGCGTACGCAACTTCCAGGACAAGCCCGTGGTGGAGATCTGGCACGATGATGGTGACCAGGTGCTGTGTTTCATGCGGGGCGACCTCGTGTTTGTGTTTAATTTCTCGCCGACGCGCAGTTACACTGACTATGGTTTCCTCGTGCCTACTGGTTCTTATGATGTGGTGCTCAACACCGACTCGAAGGACTTTGGCGGCAATGGCTTTGCCGATGATAGTGTGACGCACTTCACTAATTACGATCCGCTCTACGTGCAGGACAAGAAGGAGTGGCTGAAACTCTACATCCCCGCCCGTTCTGCTGTCGTACTGAAGAAGAACTAATGTTCAATCTTCAATGGTCATTGTTCAATGAATTATAATCATCCAAACCGTAACAGTAGCACCGTCAGCATCCGACTGATGTGTGCTATTGTTTTTTTTGTGTTTTCGTTCTGTTACCTATATTTCTTTCAGGCAGACATCCTTGCAGTGGCGCAGCATGTGCTTAGCAAGGGTATGACCCATTACAAACCTTTCGTAGGAGCCTTGATTATCACGCTGGCACTCCAGTTGCTTCAGTTACTGGTCTATTTCTTCTTGCGCCTGCGCAAACGGAGTCATGCGCTGACCTATCTGCTTCCCATGTTGGTACTGGCTGTCATTACAGACGTGAGTTGCAATATCGACCATCATTTCTCGATGGGTGCATGGTGGTGGGTTCTTCCGTTGATCATCATTCTCTGGCTGTTGTTAGCGTTGTTCGCCCGTGCCTTGCGTGATGTGGAGCCTGACTCCGAGTCGGTAGGACTCTTCTCCCGAGCCATGTGGATCAACATGCTCATGATGTGTCTGATGATAATCGGTGTGGTGTCTATTGGTAACACCAATGCGGTCTTTCATTACAGGATGAGGGCTGAGGCTGCGCTACTCAATGGCGACTACCAGCGAGCACTGAAACAGGGCTGTAAGTCGCTAGAGACTGACGCCGACCTGCAGATGATCCGGATGTATGCCCTTTCCAGGACGGGTGAGATGGCAGAACACTTGTTCGAGTATCCTGTGGCGGGCAACAGTAGCACGATGCTCCCCGTTGAGGGACAGTCACATTTCTCGATGTACCCTGTGGATAGCCTGTATAAGTTCTTGGGAGCGCGTCCGAAGGGAGAGATGACAACCACCCGTTATCTGGAACTGATGCAACGACGTGATTCTATTGATGACAAACGCATAGCTGACTATCAACTCTGCGGATTGCTGATCGACAGGCGTATCGATGATTTCGTAGATGCCCTGCGTCAGCACTATACGGAAGGGGACACGCTGGACATCGACCATCTGCCAAAGCACTATCGCGAGGCGATGACCCTATATACTCATCTTCGATCCAAGCCTGTGATGGTCTATCACAACAACGTGATGGATGAGGATTGGAAGAACCTGCAGGAACTGGAGGCTCAGTATCCAGACCCCACGGAGCGCAAAGGAAAGGTGGAAGAGCACTACCGTGGCACCTACTGGTACTACTACGAGTACGATTTTTAGTATTCAAAAACTCATATAAACAGACTTATGAAAAAATACATGATGATGGCTGTGCTGATGATGACAGCCTTGTGTGCCTCGGCACAGAGTAAACCTGAACCCTATTTCTCATTCAGGGAGTTGCCCAACATGCTGAAGTGGTGTCCGGCTCCCCCCGATACCGTCGGAGCGGCTTTCGCCTACGATATCATGCAGTATATGTGGGGCAAGGAGATGCGTTTGAAGGACAAGGAACGTACCGAGATTGCCATACGTGATGCCGTTTATAGCCTCGAATGTATCATGCAGGAGTTCAGTGAGCCTTTAGGTCTGCAGATGTCTGAGGAAGAAACCCCCGAGATTTATAGGTTGCTCCGTGATGCAAAGGCGACGTGCGAGAATATCAGTGGTTTTCCTAAGTATTATTATAAACGGATTCGTCCGTTCATGCGCTTCCACGAACATACGGCAACGCCACAGTTCGAACCGGAGTTGCGCAGAAACTTCTCCTATCCTTCAGGTCACACCATCCTCGGCTGGTGTTCTGCTCTGTTGCTTTCAGAGATCAATCCCGAGCAGGCTGACACGATCCTGAAACGTGGGATGATGTATGGTGAAAGTCGCGTGATTGTGGGTGCCCATTGGCAGAGCGATGTGGATGCAGGACGATTGGCCGCTGCTGCCGTATATGCTCGTATGCACACCAACAAACGTTTCCAGGAGCAGATGCAACTGGCGTGTCAGGAGTTCCGTATCAAGATGGGGCTTGCCACCAACGAAGAACAGAAGGCTTACAGGAAAGCCATAGAGAAACGTGCCAAGGAGGAAGCCCAGGCAAAGAAAGACGCTAAGTAGCGGAATTTATTTGTAGAGGTAGCGCTTGATGGAGCGTTTGGGCGTCTTTTCAAACTCTTCCTCGCGGATCTCGATCTCAGTGATTTTCTCGTAAGCGGGCAGCATCTCGTTCAGACCATTGCGGTTCTGCTCCATGATATTGCGGATGTCGTCAGCGGAGAACTTCATGTTCTTGGCTTCCTCATAGTCGGGATAGACAATGGCTACGAGTTTCGTGTCGCGCTGTACGACGATACTTTCTACAACCATCGTCATGGAGTTGAGTTTATCCTCGATTTCCTCAGGATAGATGTTCTGTCCGTTGGGACCGAGGAGCATGTTCTTCGAACGTCCGTTGATATAGATGTTACCTTCAGCATCCATCGTACCGAGGTCACCGGTATGATACCAGCCATCGCGGTCGATGGTTTCTGCTGTGGCCTCAGGATTCTTATAGTAGCCAAGCATCACGTTCAGACCGCGTGTAAGGATCTCACCGGGAATGTGCCGCGGGTCGCGAGAGTCGATCTTTACCTCCATGTGGTAGGCTGCCTTTCCGCAGGAACCCGGGGCGAAATGGTGCCAGTCCTCATATCCGATGATAGGTGCACACTCCGTCGCACCGTAGCCCACCGTATAGGGGAACTCGATGCGTTTCAGGAAATGCTCCACCTCTTGGTTGAGGGCAGCGCCACCGATGATAACCTCGTACATCTCTCCGCCAAAGGCCTTCAGTACTTCCTTGCAAATCATCTCACGCACCTTCTTGCTGATTACCGGCATCTGCAGGAGCAGACGCATGCGGTTGTTCTGGATCTTCGGGAACACCTTCTTGCGGATGATCTTCTCGATGATGAGGGGAACGGCAATGACAATGACGGGCTTGATATCTGCAAGTGCCTGTGCAATGATGGCAGGCGAGGGCACGCGGTTCAGGTAATAGACATGACAACCGTGCAGGAATTCGAAGATGAATTCAAACGACATACCGTACATGTGAGCCATCGGGAGCATGGAGATGATACGGTCACCGTTCTTGATAATCTTGCCGAGCACATGTTCTGCGAAGTCGTAGTTTGACCAGATAGCGCGGTAGGGTAGCATGACACCCTTCGAGAAACCTGTGGTACCACTGGTATAGTTGATGAGGGCCAGTTCCTCGGGACTCTCCTCCTTGTAATAGTTCACGTGTTCCTTGCGGAAGTATTTGGGGAACTTCTTACCATAGAGTTCATTCAGGTGTTCGCGGGCGTAGGTGAGTTTGTCGGTACGACTCACCATCAGAGAGTAGTCAGGATTGTTGATGATACCCTCCAGTTTCGGCATCTGCTGCGGATCAATGATTGTTGCCACATGGTCGCCTACGAAGAGCAGGCGCGACTCGGAGTGGTTGACGATGTTATGGATCTGCTCTGCATTGAACTCGTGCAGGATGGGAACGGCTACGGCGCCGTAGGTCAGCGTAGCGAGGAAGGCCACCGCCCACTGGCTGGAGTTGCGTCCACAGAGGGCTATCTTGTCGCCCTTCACGATACCGCTATTCTCAAACAGGATATGCAGTTTCTCTATCTTACGCGCCACATCGTGGAACTGCAAGGTCTGCCCCTTGAAGTCGGTCAGCGCATCGCGATCCCAATTCTCGATAATGCTCTTCTGGATCAGCGCATTAAAACACGGTATTTCTTGGTTATACATATCGGCTTTTATTTAGTTGTATAGGTAACGTTTAATACTCTTCTTCGGTGTCTTGGCAAACTCCTCGTCGTGCAGTTCGATGGCTGCTATCCTACTGTAGGCAGGCAGCGAGTTGTTCAGGTTGTTGCGGTTCTGCTCCATGATGTCCGTCAGTTCGTTCTTGCTGAAACTGACGACCTCGTCCTTGTCAGGATATACCAGTGCGATAAGTTTGTCGCCGCGCTGTACGATAACGCTTTCTGCCACCATCGGCATGGAATTGAGTTTGTCTTCGATTTCCTCAGGATAGATGTTCTGTCCGCTTGCCCCTAGAAGCATATTCTTGATGCGTCCACGGATGAACAGGTGCTTCTCATCATCCATCGTACCGAGGTCGCCGGTATGGTACCAGCCCTCTTCGTCGATGGCCTGACGGGTGGCCTCTTCGTTCTTATAGTAACCCAGCATCACGTTACAGCCCTTCGTGACAATCTCGCCGGGGATATGATACGGGTCGCTGGACAGGATCTTCACTTCCATACGGTCAACGGGCTTTCCACAACAGCCTGCCACGAACTCCTTGTGGTCACAATAGGAGATGAGCGGGGCGCACTCGGTGGTGCCGTAGCCCACGGTGATGGGGAAGTTGATGCTCATCAGGAACTCCTCGACCTCTTTTGACAGGGCGGCGCCGCCCACGATAATCTCATAGAAATTGCCGCCAAAGGCATTATAGACCTCCTGACAGATACGTTCCTTCACCTTCTTGCTGACCACAGGCATCGACAGCAACAATTTCACGCGGTTGTCCTGCACCTTCGGGAACACCTTCTTACGGATGATCTTCTCAATGATGAGGGGGACGGTGACGATGAGTGCCGGCTTGGTGTCGGCAAAGGCCTGAGCGATGATGGCGGGTGACGGCAGACGGGTCAGGAAGAACAGATGGCACCCGTGACAGAAGGCGAAGAGGAACTCTACAGCCATACCGTACATGTGGGCCATCGGCAAGATGCTCAGCAGGTTGTCGCCGGGATGTATCTTCTTACCCAGACGACTGATGATAAACTCGATGTTTCCCCAGATGGCGCGATAGGGTAGCATCACACCTTTGGAGAAGCCCGTCGTACCACTGGTGTAGTTGATGAGTGACAGTTCGTCTGCTTTGTCCTGATGATACTTCACGTGTTCGCGACGGAAAGCCATGGGGTATTTACTGCCGAACATAAGATTTAAATGTTCGCGCGCGTATGTGAGGCGCTCCGAATGGGAGATCATCAGTGAGAAATCAGGGATGTTGATGATGCCCTCTAAGTCTGGCATCTTCTCAGGGTCTATGGTCTTCACGGCATAGTCGCCGATGAAGAGCAGTTTCGATTCCGAGTGGTTGACGATGTTCTGGATCTGTTCACCGTTGAACTCATGCAGGATAGGCACTGCAACGGCTCCGTAGGTGAGTGTGGCGAGAAAAGCCACTGCCCAGTGGGCGGAATTTCTACCGCAGATGGCTATCTTGTCTCCCTGTTTGACGTCGCTGTTCTCAAACAGGATGTGGAGTTTCTCAATCTTACGTGCTACATCGTGATACTGGAGGGTAATGCCCTGATAGTCTGTCAGCGCATCCTGATCCCAGTATTCCACGATCGCCCGCTGTATATATGCATTAAAACTACTGAAAGTTTCCATTAAAATTGCACAAATTTCAAAATTTTGTGCAAAGGTATATCATTTTCTGCACATTTCCAAAAATTATGTGCAATAAATTACGTTAAAAAAGTATATTGATAATTTTAGAGGTATTTTCGGACATTATTTACTCATATCGCATCGATTTCGCGGGGTGGATATGCGAAATCAGGAAACTTGGTGCGATGAGAACGAAGATACTGATGAGCAGGGTGGCGATGTTGAGCAATACGAAGAGGGGTATGTTGATTTCCATCGGCACCTCACTCACATAATAGGTCTGTGGGTCGAGGGTGAGTAGGCCTGTCGTCCTTTGCAACAGGATGATACCGAACCCGAGAATGTTGCCAAGAAGCAGTCCTTGTCCGATAATGAAGGCGGCAAACCATAGGAAGGTGTGGCGGATGGTTTTGTTGCGGGCTCCGAGTGCTTTCAGCACACCGATCATCTGCGTGCGTTCGAGAATGATGATTAGCAATCCACTAATCATGGTGAATCCTGCCACGCATACCATTAGCGCGAGGATGATCCACACGTTGATGTCGAGCAATTCGAGCCATGTGAACACTTGGGGATAGGCCTCGTAGATGGTTTGCGAGGAGAGGGTGTTGCCATATTTGTCCATGCTGCGGTTTACTTTCTCGACGACATCATCCTCCGATACCTCGAGTTGATCGAAGTCGTTCACCAGCAGTTCCACGCCTGTCACCTGGTCTTCCTCCCATCCATTGAGTTTGACGGCGGCATAGAGGTCGGTGAAACAGAGTGCCTCGTCGAAGCGTGTCATGTTCGTCTGGTAGATGCCCACAATGGTATAATGGCGGGTGCGCACGCTCTCATCGATGAAGTAGGCAAACACCTTGTCACCCGTCTTCAGTTTCAGTTTGTCGGCAATCATCCGTGAGAGCAATAGTTTGTTGGTACTTGTCGTGTCGCTAAACGTAGGGATCTCTCCTTCCACGAGGTTCTGTCGAAGGAAGGTCAGGTCGTATTCTGGTCCTATGCCTTTGAACATCACACCGAGGAAGTCTTCGTCGGTCTTCAGGATACCCTGTGTGATGGCGTAGCGTTCCGCATGCCTGACACCCTTCAGTCCGTTGAGCACTTCCATCATACTGTCGTTGATGCAGATAGGGTAGCGGTCGGTGGAATTGAAGGTCATGAAGTTCTGCACCTGTATATGGCTTCCAAAACCCACCACCTTGTCGCGGATGGTGTGCTGGAATCCGAGCACGACGCTGACGGTGACAATCATCACTGCCAGTCCGATGCCTACACCGATGGTGGCAATACGAATGGCAGGGCGACTCACTTTCCGCTTGTCGCCCTGATCACTATAGATTCTTTTTGCTATGAAAAACGGTAGATTCAATGTTCAATGGTCAATGTTCAATCTTCATCGACTCTGCCTGGATAAGCCTCCAAGGCCTTCCTCAATACGAACAAAGCACGCTCCAGGTCTTTCTTCTTCAGCACGTAGGCGATACGCACCTGATTGATTCCGGCACCTGGTGTGGTATAGAAGCCTGCTGCAGGGGCCATCATCACCGTCTCGCCTTCATACTCAAACTCTGCGAGGCACCAGCGACAGAACTTCTCCGCATCATCTACGGGCAGTTTGGCGACAGTGTAGAAGGCTCCCATCGGGATGGGGGAATAGACACCCGAGATACGGTTCAGGCCGTCGATGAGGCATTTCCTTCTCTCCACATATTCGTCATAGACCTCGCGCAGGTATTCCTCTGGCGTATCCAGTGAGGCCTCTGCCACAATCTGTCCGATGAGAGGTGGGGATAGGCGTGCCTGACAGAACTTCATCACAGCCTTGCGTACTTCTGTGTTCTTTGTGATGAGGGCTCCGATACGGATACCACACTCACTGTAGCGCTTCGACACGGAGTCGATGAGGATCACGTTCTGCTCGATGCCCTCCAGATGACAGGCCGAAATATAAGGTGAACCTGTGTAGATATATTCGCGATACACCTCGTCGCTGAAGAGATACAGGTCGTATTTCTTCACCAGGTCGCGTATCTGATTCATCTCGCGACGGGTATAGAGATAACCCGTCGGGTTGTTGGGGTTGCAGATCATAATGGCACGGGTGCGCTCGTTGATGAGTTCCTCGAATTTCTCCACCTTTGGTAGAGAGAAACCCTCCTCAATAGTCGTGGCAATAGTGCGTATCTTCGCACCTGCTGAGATGGCGAAGGCCATATAGTTGGCATAGGCAGGTTCTGGCACGATGATCTCGTCGCCAGGATTCAGACAAGAGAGGAAGGCGAAGAGTACCGCCTCCGAACCTCCGCTGGTGATGATGATGTCCTCCGCAGTGACGTTGATATCGTATTTCGCGTAGTAATCTACGAGTTTCTCGCGATAACTCAAGTAACCCTGCGAGGGTGAATACTCGAGGATGTTACGGTCTATCTGCTTCAGTGCGTCAAGTCCTACTTGGGGTGTTGGCAGGTCAGGCTGACCGATGTTCAGGTGATATACCTTCGTTCCCTTTTTCTTAGCGGCGGCGGCAAGCGGGGCGAGTTTCCTGATAGGCGACTCGGGCATTTCAAGGCCGCGTACTGATATCTCTGGCATCTTTTAATTAATTAAAAACGGTGCAAAGGTACAACTTTTTTTTTAATTCGTGTTCCTTTTTCAGTTTAATTGTGTACTTTTGCACCGAAATTTCGAAAAAACGATGAATTACGAAGAACTGATAGAGACACGTGATGTGCGCAAAACCAATAAGTTGCGCCTGCCGTACGGCTACTTCTACAAGCGGCTGATAGACGGCAAATACAGTAACTTTGTGGAATTCCACGACGAGTTGGCCGACAATATCTCGTTCAATTCGTGTATTACCAAGCAGTGCGAGGCACTGGCACAAGTCAAGAACAAACACCAGTTGCGCTTCACGCCTAACGAGGGCGACGACGGTGTCTATGCCGTTGCTGTTGAGTTGGGCAATTACATCACTGTCGAGCAACTGCTCAACGACAGTCCTTCTGTCGTAGCGAAGCGTGATTTTATGGATTCCACCATCAGTGACCTGGTTGCTGTCACAACCGAACTGCACCAGCAGGGCATCCAGTACCTTTGTTTCGCACCTTCCAACGTGTTGGTGCGTAAGACCGACAACAGCGTACGCCTGTTGCTCCACGGCTCATTCTTCCTGCCTCTGAAGTCGCAGGAGGAGATGTTTGAAGGGGTGGAGGACTATGTCGCTCCCGAGGTGATGTCCGAGGGTACTTGTGACGATCGAAGCGATGTCTATTCATTAGGTAAGTTCATCGACTACCTCTATGCTTCCTCGGGTCTTCCCTTCGAACTGAAGCATGTTATCCAGAAGGCAACGGCAGAGAATCCTGCTGACCGCTATGCCTCCGTCGAGGATATGTATAGCCACTTGAAGCGTAGTCGCGTTATCCGTCGTACGGGCACACTGGCTATTGCTGCTTTGGCTGTCGCCCTCATCGTTGTGGGTATGTTCTTCGAGATGATGCCCAACACGGAACCCGTCGAGTTTGTCAAGCCCGTCGAGGAACCCGTTGTTGATGATCTGCTCGATGATGGCTTCAATCCGCTTACAGAGTTAGGCCCTGATGCCGATTCCGCCACCATCGCCCGTGCTATCCAGGATTATATGATGAACGACTCCGATAAGGTCGATGACAAGAAAATGCGTGAGTTTGAGGCTAAGGCCGAGCAGATTTTCCGTAAGCAATACACGCAGGCTGCTGATCTCATCCTCTCGAAAATCTACAATAATGAGCGTATGAACAACAGCGAGAAGAATTTCAAGGCCAACAGTGAGGAGGTGATGAAGGAACTCGTTGAGAAGCAGCGCGAACTGGCTTCCAACTCTTCGTTGAGCAGTGAGACCACCCAGCGTATCGCCTCGGAGATTATTGAGCAACTGACGGAGAAGAAAAAGGCCGAAATGGAGAAGAAATCTGATACTAACAACCTCGGCCTCAAGAAAGAGGAGTAAATTGTACATTATAAATTGTAAATATAAAGATGAGATCAAGATCTGCAGATTGGTTTGAGTGCAAGATCCGTTATGAGAAAGTGATGGAAGACGGCTTGCAGAAGAAAGTGACAGAAAGTTATGTGGTTGATGCCCTCAGTTTCAGTGAGGCTGAGGAGCGCATCATTGAGGAGATGTCTTCCTATATCAGTGGTGAATTTGATGTGGCCGATATCAAGAAAGCCTCCTATAGAGAGATTTTCTTCGCAGATCAGGATATGGCCGACAAGTGGTATAAGGCAAAACTTCAGTTTATTACCATCGACGAGAAGACCGAAAAGGAGAAGCGTTCCAATGTCTATTATCTCATCAACGCGGGCTCGTTCAATGACGCAGTGAAGAATATCGACGAGGTGATGGGCGGTACGATGATCAACTATGTCGTTGCCTCCATGAGTGAGACCACCACAATGGATGTTTTTGAGTACAAGAAAAATTCTTGATAATGTACGACGTCAAAGGTCATCTTCATGAGGTGCTCGATTCGCTGCCGCAGGGCGTTCGTCTGGTAGCCATCTCCAAGTATCATCCCAACGAGTATATTGAGGCGGCCTACGCTGAAGGACAACGTGTGTTTGGCGAGAGTCACGAGCAGGAGTTGCGCCAGAAGCACGAGTCGTTGCCTAAGGATATCGAGTGGCATTTCATTGGTCACCTTCAGACCAATAAGGTAAAATATATCGCACCTTATGTCACTATGATCCAGGCCGTTGACTCTATCCGTCTCTTGCGGGAGATTAATAAGCAGGCTGAGCGTTCCGGGCGTGTCATCAAGGTCCTTCTCGAACTCCATATTGCGGAGGAGAGCACCAAGTACGGCCTCACCCTCGATGCCTGTCGCGAACTCCTTGAGGCGGGCGAGTGGCGTCAGATGCAGTATGTCCGTATCTGTGGTCTGATGATGATGGCTTCGTTTGTCGATGACCCTGACCAAATTCGTCGTGAGATGCAGACTGCCCGTGATTTTTATGACGAGGTCAAGGCAAAATATTTTGACGAAGACGATGCCTTTTGTGAACGTTCCTGGGGCATGAGCGAAGACTATCCTATCGCCCTCGACACAGGTTCCACGATGGTCCGTATTGGCACTGCCATCTTTGGCCCTCGTGTGTATTAGTTTAAATAAAATTGGCGTAGATTATGTCAGATTTTGAGCGATGAAAAAATCATAGACATAAGGAAGGTTCTTTTTGTACATTTATTCGTCATCCTCCCAGTAACTAATGGTGCGGGTTTGGGTGACGGACATATTCTGGGGCTGTCGGTCCTTTTCCCAATACATCAGTTTTAGTTCATTGGTGGTCCAGTTGCCTTCGTCGTCGTGGGCGGTATAGTTGTTCTTCATTGTGATTGAGACAATACACTCGTTGTCCTTGTCAAAGACCTTCTGGGTTTGTTGCTTGATCTCGTCATCACTATTATAGGTATATTCGTTAATACTGCGGATACCCTCAGCGGTGTTGGTGAGGGTGCGCTTGATAAGGCGGTCTTCTTCGTCGTATTCATAGGTGAGTAGGCTCTTGGCTCCCGAAGGCTCCTGCATGGCGGCAGAGAGGAGATATCCTGTGGGGGAGTACTGGCGGTCGATGAGGTCGGTGCCAGTATTCTTACCTTGCGGGTCGAAATGCTCGATGCCGTTTTCTGCCACAGGATTCTCAGTGATGACCTCCTGTACGGCACCTCGAAGGGCCATGTTATGCGCATCCTTATAATAAGGTGTGGTGTTCATGTAGAAAACGTTGATGGTTCGCGACTTGTCATCGTGGAGGGTATTGGAGATTTTGATATAGCCAAGATTCGTCATCGTATGGAGCGAGCCGTCGCCCTTGGCGTCGAAGTTGCCATATTGGCGTTGCAGTTTCAGAAGGAAGTATTTGTTGTTGCGGTCGTAGAGGGCGAAGGTACGATAAGGACCACTGGTGACGAGAGCGGTGGAGAGTAGTTTTGTCCTTTCATCGACACTCACCACGAGGTTGGACTTGATGCCATAGTAGTCGCCCCGGAAATAGTAGTCGCCAGGTTCGTCATCGTCGGAGCTGACACGTAAGAAACCGACACTCTCGAGGGCTGGCACAAACACGGAGTCGGGGCCTTCGAGGGGTACACCCATGATGTCGAGGCAGTGGGAGTCTTTCGTGCCTTTATACTGAAGGTCAGAGCCTGTCACGAACTGTGATAGACAAGCGATAATCGATAAGTGATAAGTGATAAGTATCGTCAGTAGTCGTTTCATGCTTCAATCATCTTAAGGAATTCGTCTTCGCTGAGGATGCGGATGCCGAGTTTTTCGGCTTTCTGGAGTTTCGAGGGTCCCATGTTCTCGCCAGCGAGGATGAAGGAGGTCTTGTTGCTAATACTGCCCACATTCTTTCCACCGTTCTGTTCTATGATGGCCTTGTACTCGTCGCGACTGTGGTGGGCAAAGACACCGCTGATGACAATGCTCTGACCTGTAAGTTTGTCACTTGTCTGAGCGGTCTGTGCCTCAGAGAGTTTCATCTGGAGACCATAGCCGCGCAGGCGTTCCACTATCTCACGGTTCTTCTCGTCGTGGAAGTAGGTGATGATGCTCTTGGCCATCACTTCACCGATGCCCTCTATCTCTTGGATTTCCTCGAGACCTGCTGTCATCAGGGCATCAATATTCTTAAAGTGACGTGCCAGCAACTTGGCGGATGTCTCACCCACGAATCGGATACCTAAGGCAAAGACGACACGTTCGAAAGGCACCTCCTTGGAGGCTGCAATGCCGTTGACAATCCTCTGTGCCGACTTGGTTCGCGAGCCGTCGCCGTTGATCTGTTGCACATCAATGTCATAGAGATCAGCTATGTTGTGGATGAGTCCCTGGCGGTAGTAGTCATCAATGGTCTCAGGACCGAGGGAGTCGATGTTCATTGCCTTACGGGCTATGAAGTGTTCGATGCGTCCTTTGATCTGTGGGGGACAACCCGTATCGTTGGGACAATACCATGCCGCCTCGCCCTCATAGCGTACGAGTGGCGTGCCGCATTCAGGACAGCGTTTGATAAACTGTACGGGCTGTGCGATGATGGGGCGCTGGTCAATATCCACACCTACAATCTTGGGTATAATCTCGCCACCTTTCTCTACATAGACATAGTCGCCAATGTGCAGATCGAAACTCTTGATGAAGTCCTCGTTGTTCAGTGTAGCGCGCTTTACTGTGGTGCCAGCGAGTTGTACGGGATCCATATTCGCCACAGGGGTGACGGCACCCGTGCGACCCACCTGGTAAGTCACCTCGTTGAGACGGGTACAGACGCGCTCTGCCTTGAACTTGTAGGCGATGGCCCAGCGAGGCGACTTGGCAGTGAAGCCTAACGAACGCTGTTGGCGCAAGGAGTTTACTTTCAATACGATACCGTCTGTGGCGACAGGTAGGTTTTGACGCTCCTTGTCCCAGTAGTTGATGAAGTCGTAGATTCCCTTCAGGGTCTTGACTTTCTTCATCCCTTCGGAGATCTTAAAACCCCAACTTCGGGCTGCCTCGAGGTTTTCGTAGTGACCTTCGGCGGGTAATTCCTCCCCTAAGAGATAATAGAGGTAGGCATCGAGCTGGCGCGAGGCCACAAGACTAGACTTCTGACTCTTCAGCGTACCACTGGCAGCATTGCGGGGATTGGCAAAGAGAGGTTCTTCGGCTTCCTCGCGCTCTTTGTTGAGGCGTTCGAAGACTACCCATGGCATCAAGATCTCACCACGGATTTCAAACTCACGAGGGTAGGCAGGAATCGCAAAGAGATCATCGCTCACTGGTGCTGTCAGCAGCAGTGGAATGCTGCGTATCGTCTTCACATTCGCCGTCACATCATCACCTTGAATGCCGTCACCACGCGTGACGGCCTGCACCAGTTTGCCTTCGACGTAAGTGAGCGAGATGCTTAAACCGTCGTACTTCATCTCACAGCAGACTTCGAACTCCTCACCAGCCAGGCCTTTCTTCACACTCTCGTACCAGTCGGCCACATCCTGTTCGTTGTATGTGTTGGCGAGTGAAAGCATCGGGTATTTATGCGCCACCTGACGGAACTCGGCATTGAGGTCGCTGCCCACACGTTGGGTAGGGGAGTTGGGGTCGGCCATCTCGGGATGACGCGACTCCAGATCCTGCAACTCGTGCATCAGGAAGTCGAAGTCTTGGTCACCGATGGTGGGCTGGTTCAGCACGTAATAGCGGTAGTTGTGCTCGTGCAGTTCCTTGCGGAGTTGTTCGATTCTTTGTATCTCGTCCATTGTCGATTTCTTATTCTGGCGACAAAGTTACGAAAAAAAAGATTAATAACATCTTTTACCTTTTTACTTTTTTACCTTTTTACTTTTTTTTGTACCTTTGCAGCCGTTATGCGAATGATGTTTCAGATTATACCCATCATGTGGCGGGCTGTGCGTCCGAGTAGGATTGCCGATATGCCCGCTGTGGTGAACACCTTCTGGCTCCCCAAGGGCTATGATGGGCTGACATTCTTTGGCAAGATTCTTGCTCCGACGCAGGAGATGGCTGATAACTTCAATGCCTCGTATAACACCATGAAGAATCATGAGATGATCCATCTTCGTCAGGCACAGTCGTGTGGTGACTCGTGGCTCCGTTTCTACCTATTATATTTATGGTATTGTGTGAAGGGGCTTCGGATGAGGCGACAACTGAAGAATGCTGCCTATCTGCTGAATCCCTTCGAATTGGAGGCCTACGGGCGAATGCATGACCTGGGTTATCTGAAGGGGCCAGCGACGGAGTGGCGACAGTATGCCAAGATGTCGCTACAGAAACGCCTCGAACACTATAAGAAATATCATCCCACCCATTAATCCCATTAACCCTATCAAATATGAATAAAAAACTCCAGGCGCACAGCGCCATCTTCCTGGCCAACACCATTTTCGGATTAGGCGTTCCTGTGACTAAACTCCTACTCACCGATTGGGTGACACCTATGGGCTATATGGCTTCCCGCTCGTTGGGGGCCTGTATCCTTTTTTGGATTATCGCAGCCTTCCTGCCCAAGGAGAAAGTTGAAAAGAAAGACCTGATTACCATCCTTATCGGTGGATTGCTGGGTTTTGTCATCTCACAGACTCTGACGGCCTGGGCACTCGACTATACTAGTCCTGTGTATTTCTCGCTCATTGCGACGCTGACGCCAGTAGCCGTGATGCTCTGTGCTGCCTTGACTATTGGTGAGAAGATCACCCCGATGAAATCATTGGGTGTGTTGCTGGGTATCGCCGGTGCCGTGTTAATGGTGCTGATGAGCCAGTCGTTGGGCTCGGGCAAGAACGACCTGATAGGTATCACGTTGGCCATCCTGAGTGTGCTGACATGGGCCATCTACTTGATTATCACCCGTAATGTGGCCTCAAAATATTCGCCTGTTACACAGATGAAATACGTGTTCCTGATTTCTGCTATCGTCACGGTGCCTATCGCCATTCCTGAACTTCCTGCCAATGCACTCTATACTGCTGCGTGGGGTTGGGATGGTGTGTTTGAGATGGCATTCATCGTCATCTGCGCTACAGCCCTTGGCTTCTTTCTCATCCCCTTTGCGATGAAGTATCTACAGGCAACGACAGTGAGTATCTATACGAACCTCCAACCCGTCATTGCCTCATTTGTAGCTATCATGCTGGGACAGGATATCCTCACCTGGGACAAACCTGTTGCAGGTATCTTAGTGTTATTGAGTGCCTATATTGTTACGGTAGTCACTGCCAAGGATAAATAAAGATCATACTGCATGAAACAAAGAACGATTAGTACCCTTGTTGTCCTTCTTGCCATTTGTCACGCACTCTCTGCACAGACGGTGGCTGAGGAGTTGCGTGCCGATGTGCGTCGGGCAGCGGGATTGTATTATGCCCTCACCCTTAATGATAAGCCCCAGGACACCCCACCGCCTCCAGATAAGAAACCCTTCTTTATCAACCATTATGGTTGTCCTTCGCCCTATTATCTGGAGCGCCCTGAGTATTATGACGCACCATATCATACACTCGCCCATGCCGACAGCTTGGGTAAGTTGACGGAACTGGGGCGCGACGTGCTAAGTTGCGTGGCATTCTTGCGCAACGATGCCCGGGATCGTACGGGAGAGTTGACGGATGCTGGTAAGCAACAGGCGCGGGACATCGCGCAACAGATGACACAGCGGTTCCCAGAAATGTTCACCGACAATACTTATATCGATGCCCGCTCCATTGTACAGAACCACTGCCTGCTCACGATGGGTGAAATCATTTTGCAGGTCTCCCATGCCCATCAGCCGATGAGGATGAGTGTCAATGCCTCACATCGCTTTCAGTCGTGGATGAACCCACAGGACAGGAAGTTGGAAGAACTGCGTAAGGATTCATTGACGATGGTCCGCTATAATGAGTTTGCTGACCGTTGGGCTCCGGAAACTGAGGCAATGATTACTGCGCTATTCAATGATGCTGATTATGCCAAGCATATCGACGCAACAGTGCTCTCTCGTCAACTCTTCGACCTTGCGGGCAGTACACAATACGTGGAGAACGCTGCAGGCACATCGTTATTCGAACTCTTTACCCCAGAAGATATCCACCGCCATTGGTTGCGACGAAATGCATGGGCCTATATCCGCTATGGCGGTTGTACACTGAATGGCGGTCATCAGCCATACCTCCAGCGTAAGCCTCTCTGGAACCTGATTCACATGGGCGACAGCATCATGAAACTTGATAATCCGGTGGTTCATATTCGCTGTACCCACGAGAATACGGTGATGTCGCTGGTATGCCTGTTGGAACTCGATGGCTACGGTTTGCAGACAGACTGTCTCGACACGCTTGAAGTCCTTGGATGGGCAGATTATCGCATCTCACCCATGGGGGGCAGTGTGATGTTGATTCACTATCGGACTGATAAGAACGACCCCGATCCCCTGGTGCGTGTGCTGCTGAACGGACGCGAAGCGCGGATGCCTATCCCCACAGATTGTGCCCCATATTATCACTGGGCGGACGTGAAGCGTTACTATCTGCGTAAACTCTATGCCTATGCACGTGAAAGAAATGATGAGTAAGACCCCAAAATGAAATAAAGCATGAAGAAATTTCTCGCCATATTTGTCACGACATTTATCACTTCTCACTTGTCATATCTAACTTTACAGGCTCAGCCTGTCTATGACATCATTAAGCAGAAACCCGCTTATGCCTCGTGCAACTATGATACTTATCCCGATAGCATTCCTGATAACCTGACGCCTGCGCCACAAGGCAAGCAGCCTTTCTATATCTCGCACTACGGACGTCATGGTTCGCGCTACATTAACAGGCGTTCAGGCTACGATATTCCCTATAAGATGATGGTGCAAGCCAACGAGGTAGAAGAATTGACGGCTTTAGGAAAGCAGGTGTTAGAGGAGATGAACCTCATCCTTGAAGACTCGGAAGACCGTTGGGGAGACTTGACCTCTCTTGGCAAACGACAGCAGCGACAAATCGCCAGGCGCATGATCAGTCGTTTCCCGGAGGTGTTTGCCGACTCCGTCTGTGTCTCGGCTATCAGCACCACAGTACCCCGTTGCATCATGTCGATGGAGGCGTTTATAGTGGAACTGGTACAGTGCAATCCCCATCTCAACATTACGATGGATGCCTCGAAGCGTGACCAATGGTATATGAACCATCAGGATCCTGTGTTGCGGAAAAGCGAACTTGATTCTGTGGCACAGAAAGCATACGACACCTATTCCGACAGCCGTCTGGGTAATAGCCGATTGATGGAGATGCTCTTCAAGAACCCCGACATCGTGAAGGAACTGGTTGAGGAGTCATTTTTCAATTATTATCTGATGAAGATGGGCCTCTTCCAATTGAATACACATTATTCTATAAGAAGTTGCATCAGAGAACTTTTCACCACTGACGACCTGTACCGCATGTGGCAGATTGACAACGCCCTGTGGTATCTGCAATATGGCTTCTGCCCGCTCAATGGCGGCAACTACCCCTACAGCCAGCGTCATCTGTTGCGTCGGATTATAGAGGATGCTGACAGCTGCATCAGTCTTCAGCATCCTACTGCACAGTTGCGCTTTGGCCATGAGACTGTACTGTTACCTTTAGTTTGTCTGATAGGTATCAACGGTTTCGACCTGAAGACCACAAACCTCGACGAAATTGAGGAAAAAGGTTGGTGGTGTTCCAGTGTGTTCCCCATGGGATCCAACCTCCAGTTTATTTTTTACCGTAGTGATCCACAGGATAAGGATGTGCTTTTCAAGGTACTCCTCAATGAACAGGAAGCCATCCTCCCCATCCGTACAGACTGTGCGCCCTACTACCATTGGAAGGATTTCCGACGCTACTGTCTCAAGAAACTCGAAAAATACAAATAATACAATAATAGCGGGCGTAAATCAGATTGCGCCCGCTATTGTCTTTGTCCTTGTATATCTTGTTCTTAATCTGCTGCTTCAAACTCTTCGAGGAAACGGGTGTCGTTTTCGGAGAAGAGACGGAGGTCACTGACGCGATACTTCAAGTTGGTGATACGCTCGACACCCATACCGAAGGCGTAGCCACTGTAGATTTTAGAGTCAATACCACAGAGTTCGAGCACGTTGGGATCAACCATACCACACCCAAGAATCTCTACCCAACCGGTATGCTTACAGAAGCCGCAGCCCTCGCCGCCACAGATAAAGCATGAGATATCCATCTCAGCTGAAGGTTCCGTGAAGGGGAAGTAACTGGGGCGCAGACGGATCTTGGTGTCGGCACCAAACATCTCTTTGGCAAATGACAGAAGTACTTGCTTCAGATCGGTGAATGAGACGTTCTTGTCGATATAAAGACCTTCCACTTGATGGAAGAAACAGTGTGCACGGGCGGTGATGGCCTCGTTACGATAGACGCGACCCGGGCAGATGACGCGGATAGGGGCAGTCAGTTTACCATCCTCTGTATGCATGTTCTCCATCACACGTGCCTGAACACTTGAGGTGTGGGAGCGCAACAGGATATTCTTCGTGACATCGTTGGGATACTGGCTGACGAAGAAAGTATCCTGCATGTCACGGGCAGGATGGTCAGCAGCAAAGTTCATCTTCGTGAAGACATGATTGTCGTCCTCCACCTCAGGTCCATCTGCAAGGACAAAGCCCATGCGTGAGAAGATGTCAATGATTTCGTTGGTGACGATGGTCAATGGGTGGCGGGTACCAAGTTGGATGGGGTAGGGTGTGCGTGTCAGGTCGATGGCATCGTCACCGCTCTCCAGTGTCTCACACTCCTCACGTAACTGGTTGATGCGTTCAGTGGCCAGTGTCTTCAGTTCGTTGATTTTCATGCCGATAGTTTTCTTCTGGTCGGCAGCCACGTTGCGGAAGTCGTTCATCAGAGCAGTGATCTCACCTTTCTTGCTGAGATATTTCAGGCGGAGTTGTTCTACTTCCTCAGCGTTCTTCGCGCTCAATTCCTGTACCTCTTTGAGTAGTTCGTCTATCTTATCAAGTATCATTTTATTGACGATTTACTGATTTTCGATTTACTATTTTATAAATTTTGCGTGCAAAGGTACTAAAAAAATGAGAATTAAGAATGAAGAATAAAGAATATTTTGTAATTTTGCAGCAAATTTGAGAGATTCCGCAGGATTATTACTGCGTAGGATTGTAAGATGAAGAGGATTTTTATTGCGATTGTCGCAGGTGTACTGCTGATGTTCTCCTGTACGGGAGGCAAGACGCAGATGACAGAAGAGCCGCAAACCGACTCCGTCGCCGATACCGTAGGTACTGATCCCATTGACTCGCTGGAACAACTCCTGACAGAGACACCTCCGCCAAAGGCGATGGATGAGTTGTTTGACGATTTCGTCTTCAATTTCGCCGCCAACAAAAAGTTGCAGTTGACGCGTATTGTTTTTCCGTTGATTGTAAAGAAGGACAGCACCACCAAACCTTTGGACAAGGGGCAGTGGGAGATGGAGCATTTTTTTATGCGGCAGGGTTATTACACATTGCTCTTTGACAACGACGAGCAGATGCGGATGATGAAGGACACGAGTATCACTCAGGCCATCGTGGAAAAAATCCTCTTGAAGAAGAATCTCGTGAAGGACTATGTGTTCAACCGTATCCGTGGGGCATGGCTATTGCGCGAGATCCGTGAGACACCGATAGAGGAGAATGTCAACGCCTCGTTTCTTGCTTTCTATCAGCGTTTCGTGACCGACAAAGAATTTCAGGTGAGGAGTATCAACAAAACCGTTACCTTCGTGGGGCCTGACCCCGACGACGACTTTAACATGATGGAAGGCATTATTACCCCTGATACTTGGGAGGCTTTCGCCCCGCAGTTACCCTCAAAAGTGATATATAACATCATCTACGGTCAATGGAAACCTGTAGGGAATGAAAAGATTTACATCATGCGGGGTATTGCCAATGGCTTGGAGCTGGAACTGCGCTTCAAGAAAGTTCATGATCGTTGGTTGTTGATGAAAATGACAACGTAGGAAGGTGAAGGATTTCAAGGATTATAGTTTGAAGGAACACAATACATTTGGCATTGATGTCAAGTGCAAGCGTTTCATGGAGTATGAAACGGAACAGGAGGCTATAATCGTGGCTCAGATGCTGGGACATTCTGATACACCTTATATTATAATAGGTGGAGGTAGTAACCTGCTGTTGACGAAAGATTTTGATGGTATTGTGGTGCGTTCGGGCATTAAGGGTTATTCTTTTGAGGCGTCAGGCGTCAGAAACGAGGCTTCAGGTGTCAGGATGACCTGTGGCAGCGGCGAGGTATGGGATGATATGGTGGCAGTGAGTATAAAAGCAGGTTACTACGGTATGGAGAACCTTTCACTGATACCTGGCGATGTAGGTGCCAGTGCTGTGCAGAATATCGGAGCATACGGTGCGGAAGCCAGAGACCTCATCCTCTGTGTGTATATGGTTGAGATTCCCACAGGAAAACCTAGGATATTGGGCAATGAGGAGTGCGAATACGGCTATCGTCAGAGTCGTTTCAAGAACGACTGGAAGAACCGTTTCCTCATCACCCACGTGACCTATGAACTCTCGAAGACTTTTACACCCCATCTCGACTATGGCAATATCCGTGCGGAATTGGAGCGGAAAGACATCAAGGAACCTACTGCCCAGCAGTTGCGTGACACCATCATAGATATCCGCAATGCCAAGTTACCTGACCCGAAGGTGGAGGGCAATGCCGGCAGTTTCTTTATGAATCCCATTGTCGGTCGTGAGAAATACGAATCGTTGGCGTCCAAATATGAGGGAATGCCCCATTACGAGGTTGATGCTAACCATGTGAAGATTCCCGCAGGTTGGATGATAGAGCAGTGTGGTTGGAAAGGTAAGTCATTGGGACGTGCGGGTGTTCACGACAAGCAGGCGCTGGTCCTCGTGAACCGTGGTGGTGCGACGGGTGAGGAAATCGTTGCCCTTTGCAATGCCATCCGTGCTGATGTCAAAGATAAGTTCGACATTGACATCCACCCAGAGGTGAATATTGTGTAAGGAGTCTGGAGTAAGATGAAATTGACATTTTTAGGAACGGGAACATCGTGTGGCGTGCCAGTTATCGGTTGCCAGTGTGAGGTTTGCCAGAGTACAGACCCGAAAGACAAGCGAACCCGTTGCTCTGTACTGGTGGAGACAGACTCTACACGTCTGTTGATAGATTGTGGCCCCGATTTCCGTCAGCAGATACTGCCACAGCCTTTCCGGAAGATTGATGCCATCCTGGTCACCCATGCCCACTACGACCACATGGGAGGTATGGATGATATCCGTCCCTATTGTCAGTTTGGCGAGATTAACGTCTATGCTGATCCGCAGGCTTGTCAAGGGATGCTGGAGATGTTGCCGTATTGCTTTGCAGAACACCGTTATCCCGGAGTGCCTGCCATACAGTTGAAAGAGATACAGCCGCACGAGCCCCTGTCCTTTGGCGACTTAGAAGTAGTTCCTTTTCAGGTGATGCATGGCAAGCTGCCTATCTTGGCTTACCGTATCGGAGACCTGGCTTATATCACTGATATGAAGACCATCGACGAGAGTGAGATGGCATATCTGAAAGGCGTGAAGGTGTTGGTGGTGAATGCCCTGCGTTACGACAAGCCCCATCACTCCCATCAGTTGGTGGACGATGCCGTCGAATTCATCAGACGGGTAGGGGCGGAGCGTAATTTCCTCATCCATTCCTGTCACGACATCGGTCTTCATGCAGAGGTAAACAAAAAACTGCCAGTTGGCATTCAACTGGCATACGACGGGCAGATCATAGAAATCTGATTATTTATTTTCGCTTCTTTTTCTTCGACTTCCCCGTCAGTAGACCGTAGGTCTTCATCAGTTTACGGGCTGTCAGGAACAGATCGAAGGCTACAAATCCATTGCTTACCAAACTGGCGAAGTATTCACCCTTTGTTGAGTCCTCCTTTTTCTTGAAGGTCTGATTCCACAGGGTAGAGAACTGGGTGTTGTCACCAGCAATCTGTTCGGCGAGTTCCTCCTTACGTTGGCGGATCTCATCGAGGGTGTGATAGACACGGGTAGTTTTTTTGACTGGTAGCATCTGGGAATTTGCGATTTACTGATTTAGTTGCCAAGGAAAAGGCTTGCGAGGAAATGGACGAGCGGTTTCTCGATCCAGGACTTGCGGAAAACGAAGAATAGGATGAAGATGAGCAGGTGGATGACGCCGACAATGAGGAACGCCGTTGCCGTGCCTGTGAAAGTAGCGAGCCAGAAAGCCAGTGCAAAGGAGGCATACATCACGACGGCGATGATAATCAGAAGAAAAATGATTACCAAGGTGGCTGCCGTCAAAAGACGTACCACCTTGTCAATCACGTCCAACTTCAGATATTCCGTCTGTAGCCCGAGGTAATGTTTCAGTACCTCAATAAGCTGCGCGATGGACTCTACATTCTTGTCGCTAGAAAGCATCTGTAAACTGTAACAGTCTTACTCCTCCTCAGCAGCGTCCTGGATATCGTCAACGAGGTCAACCACTTCCTTGCGGCTGAGTTTGATGTTGTGTTTCTTGAGGAAATCCTCTACTGCATCAGTAATCTTCACGCGGGTGTCCTGACCCTTCTCGGGAGCCATGAGGATGCCGAGGGCTGCGCCGGCGATAGCACCGCCGAGGAATGCGCTTAAATAACCTAAACTCTTCATAGATTAATAATATTTGAATTAAACATTTGTTTACATTGGCAAATTTACGGATTTATTTCGAAAAAAACAGCATTTTCCCTGCGATTTTTTGTTAAAATACCGATATTTCCTCCATTTAACAAACTTTAGGCAGCATTTTTGTGCCATTTCCCCGAGATTTTGTAATTTCGCACCAAATATTTGAAAAGAAGTATCACATTATAATTATTTAAGAAAATGAAGAAGTACATCGTTTTGTGTGCAGGTTTTTGCCTCGCATTGGGTATGACAAGTTGTAAATCAAGTGAGAGTGCTTATAAGAAAGCCTACGAGAAGGCTAAGCAGTATGACACTCAAACAGTCGAGCAGACTTCTCAGCAGACTTATCAGGAGCCTGCTGTGGTGGCTCCCGTTCAGACAGTGGCTGCCAATGACGCGCGTCAGGTAGATAACTATGACAACGTCGCCGTCCGTCAGGAGAAGGTGTCTGTTGTGAATGGTAATGGCTTGAAGGCTTTCAGTGTCGTCGTGGGTTCCTTCGGTTTGCAGTCGAATGCTGAGGGTTTGCAACAGCGTCTGAAGAATGCTGGCTATGATGCCCAGATCGTGAAAAATGACGATCGTAATATGTTCCGTGTAGTGGCTGCCACCTTTGACAATAAGGCAGATGCCGCTCGTAGCCGCGACCAGTTCCGTGAGCAGGAGGCTTACAAGGACGCCTGGTTGCTCTCTAACCAATAAGAAGAATTGGCGCGGATACTGTCCATCGATTACGGTAAGAAGCGTACTGGTTTAGCAGTCACCGATCCTTTGCAGATTATTGCAGGAGGGTTGGCGACTGTTTCTACGTCAGAACTTTTCGATTGGCTGAAAGGTTATATCGCCAAGGAGGAAGTAGAACGCATCGTTATTGGCGAACCCCGACAAACGAATGGTGCACCGAGTGAGAACCTCCAGCGTGTGCAGCAGTTTGTGAACCGGTGGCGCAAGGCTGTTCCCGACGTGCCTATTGAGTATTTCGATGAGCGTTTTACCTCCGTCTTGGCCCATCAGGCGATGCTCGATGGGGGGTTGAAGAAGAAAACCCGTCAAGACAAAGCCCTTGTCGATGAGATCTCCGCAACCATCATCCTCGAGGACTACCTCCGTAGCCGCAAATAATAAATTGTAAATTGTCAATTCTCAAATCGTAAATGATTTTACCTATTTATATTTATGGTCAGCCAGTGCTTCGCAAGGTGGCTGAAGATATCACTCCCGACTATCCTGACTTAAAGCAGTTGATTACCGACATGTGGGAGACATTGGCAGAGTCACAAGGCATTGGCCTTGCTGCTCCGCAGATTGGCAAAGCCATCCGACTGTCAGTCATCGACTTGGATGTGCTCTCTGACGATCTGCCAGAGTATAAGGATTTCCGTCAGGTGTTTATCAATCCTCATATCACTGAATACGACGAGTCGGACAAGAATACTTCTGAGGAGGGCTGTCTCTCATTGCCTGCCATCCACGAGAGGGTGACTCGTCCCACACGTATCCATGTGGAGTGGGATGACGAACAGTTTCAGCATCACGATGAGTGGATAGAGGGTTATCTCGCCCGTGTGATGCAACATGAGTTCGACCATCTCGACGGTAAGATGTTTGTGGATCGCATCTCTCCTCTCCGCAAGCAACTCATCCAAAGTAAATTGCGTGCCTTGACGCAAGGCCGTTACCGCTGTGGATACAAGACTAAGCCAGTCAGGAGATGAGAAATTGGAAGAGTGGGAAAATGAGATATTGGCTGCGCACAACCATGTCGCGGCTTTTTCTTATTTTCTCATTTTCTCTTTTTTATAGTCCTACATTCGCTCAGTACAACACCGATCGTCTGATCATGATTGGGCGCTCTGCCCTCTATTACGAGGACTACGTGCTCTCCATCCAGTATTTTAATCAGGCCATCAGTGCCAAGCCCTATCTCTATGAGCCTTGGTTCTTCCGGGGCGTTGCCAAGTTCTACCTCGATGACTTCCGTGGGGCGGAGAGCGATTGCTCCCAGGCCATTGAGCGAAACCCGTATGTAATGACCATCTATGAACTGCGGGGCCTCTGTCGCATCAACCAGAAGAAATTTACGGAAGCCATTGACGACTATACCCATGCCCTCCGATTTAATCCCGACAACCAGAGCCTGTGGCATAACCGTATTCTCTGTCGTATCAATGAGAAAGATTACGAGCGCGGGTTGGCGGAGATCGACACGATGTTGACCCACTGGTCGAACTATGCCCGTGCCTATTCGATGCAGGCGGAGATATACCTGCTACAGAAAGATACCACACAGGCCATTAAGTCGCTTGACAAGAGTCTTGACTTGGATCCCTATGATGCTGGTATCTGGGCTGAACGCGCCATCATCAGCCTGGCCCGTCAGAAATGGAAAGAGGCTGAGGGCTTCCTCACTAAAGCCATCCACCTGCAACCGAAGAATGCTGCTTATTACATCAATCGTGCAATGGCCCGTTACAACCAAAACGGGCTCCGTGGAGCGATGGCCGACTATGATACCGCGCTGGATCTGGATCCCAACAATTTCATAGGCCACTATAACCGAGGACTGCTGCGTGCGCAGGTGGGTGATGACAACCGGGGTATTGAGGACTTTGACTTCGTGTTGCGTCTGGAGCCCAACGACCTGATGGCTCGATTCAACCGTGCCTTGTTGTTGGAGCAGACGGGTGATCTCCGCGCTGCCATCCAGGATTATACGAAGGTCATCGAAGAGTTTCCGAACTTCTGGTTTGGATTGGAGCACCGTGCCTCCTGTTATCGTCGGCTTGGCAACAACAAACTGGCAGAGGCCGATGAGTTCCGTATCCTGAAAGCACAGATCGACAAGCGCTATGGCAAACAACCCCGTCTGTCGAAGCGTCAGATGCGTCGTAAGAGCGATACCGACCCCGACAAATACAATCAACTCGTCATGGCCGATGAACAGGAGGTGGAGCATGAATATAAGAGCGACTACCGGGGCAGGGTGCAGGATCGTAAGGTAGAGATGTCGTGGCAGCCGATGTTCGGTCTCTCATTCTTTGTGGTGCATAACGAGGTACATTCCTATATAGCCTTCGACAGGGAGGTGGATATGTTCAACCAGCAGTCTCACTCGTATCCCGTGCATATTGGTTGTGAACAGCCGAATGTAGATGAACAGCAGATGAAACGACAGTTTGCCTATATCGATTCCGTCAGTGTTGCCATTGGGGAGTCAAAGGCAAATCAGCAAGTCAGACCATTGCTGTTACTTCGTGCCGTTGCCTATAGTGGTATTCAGAACTTCGACTCCGCCATCGACGACCTCTCGACGCTCTTGCAGATTGATTCTACGTCGGTGCTGGCCTATTGGCAGCGAGCCGTCTGTCAGGCGAAGATCAATGAGTTCAATGCCTCGCAGGGTACGAATATCGAATTGAAGTCTGCAAATGTGCTGGGTGACCTTTGTGAAGCCATTAAATTGTCACCCCGCAATCCATACCTATATTATAATAGGGGCTGTCTCTATGCGCTCCGTAAGGATTACAACCGTGCCCTCGACGATTTCAATCGTGCTGCGGAACTCGATGCGAACATCCCTGAGGTCTATTACAACCGTGGACTTGTCTATCTCTATACCGACAGGACGGCAGAGGGTGTCTCCGACTTGAGCAAGGCGGGAGAGTTAGGTCTCTATGCTGTCTATAGTGTCATCAAGAAATACCGCGAGAAGTGATGAGGTTGTTTAAGACGGGAATAATCTGTCTGTTGACTCTTGGGGTGATGGATGCCTATGCCGAAGAAAAGTTGACGGGTACGGTGATAGGCACGAAGGCGTGTGTGGATTATGCCAATACCTCTAAGTCAACGACCACCGTCAACACCTGTGCGAATGCCTTCGACGGTAATCTGGATACATTCTTTGCGTCATGGGAACGTAGTTATACATGGGCAGGCCTCGACCTGGGTAGTCCCCATGTCATCACCCGTGTGGGATGGTCGCCCCGCAACGACAGCCAGGGTGAGGGCAGGGTAGTGTTGGGTGTCTTTGAAGGTGCTAACAGCCCTGACTTCATGGATGCGCTGCCCCTATATTTGATTGATGAGCGGGGCAAGATTGGTACGATATCTTATGCTGATGTCATTTGTTCGCGAGGTTTCCGCTATGTCCGTTATGTAGGCCCTGGCGATGCCCGTTGTAACATCGCAGAACTCGAGTTCTATGGCTATCCTGGCGAGGGCGACGACACCCGTCTCTACCAGGTCACCAACCTCCCCACCGTCAGCATCCATACCCTCAATGGAGAAATCCCCTACGACAAAGTACATCAGATTGTGTCGCAGTTGACGATTATCTCCGACGGTGGCACCAAACTATTGTCTGAGCCAGGCACGACCCGCGAGCGGGGCAATGCTTCGCGTGGGTTCCCCAAGAAACCCTATCGTATCAAGTTCGACAAGAAACAGCAGGTGCTCGATGCGCCTGGTAAGGCGAAGAAGTGGACGCTCATCAACAACTACGGCGACAAGACACTCATGCGCAACCTGTTGGCTTTCGAACTGAGCCGTCGCCTAGGGATGCCCTATACGCCCTATGGCACAGCCGTCGATGTGTTACTCAATGGTGAGTACAAGGGTTGCTATCAACTCTGCGATCAGGTGCAGGTACAGAAGAATCGTGTGAACATCACGGAGATGACCTCTTCCGACAATGAAGGTACCGCCCTGACGGGAGGCTATTTCTTTGAGATCGACGCCTACGCCGATCAAGAGAAGTCGTGGTTTCGCTCCAATAACCGGACCCCCGTCACCATCAAGTCGCCCGAGGAAGACTCCATCACCACCCAGCAGAAGAATTACATCCGTGCGCACTTCAACAAGATGGAGAGCCAGTGGGAGACCTATCTCGACAAGAACACCTTCCTGCGCCATTTCCTTGTGGGTGAATTGTCGGGCAACACTGACACCTATTGGAGTGTCTTCATGTATAAGGAGCGCGACGACGACATGATCTATACGGGCCCCGTCTGGGACTTTGATTTAGCCTTCAACAATGACAACCGTACCTATCCTGTCAACAACAAGTCCGACTATATCTATCGTAGTGGTGGCAGTACCACGGGTAACATGAGGTCGTTTGTCGATAATATCGTCATCAATAATGCCGATGCCAAGGCACAGATGCTCGCCATCTGGGACGAGGCCCGTCGGGGCGGGATGACCGAGGAGAGCCTCGTGGCATGGATTGACAACATGGAAACAGATCTCGACCAGTCGCAGCGCCTGAACTTCCTACGCTGGCCCATGATGAACCAATACGTCCACCAGAACCCGAAACTCTGGGGCAGTTACCAGGCAGAAGTAGAGAACGTCAGACGCTTTATGAAGGAACGTCTCGTCTGGATGGACAAGCGCCTGGGCTACGACTATCAGGCTGCCATCGCGACGGTTACTGTCGATCTCGCCCGGGCCTATCAGGTCTTCACCCTCTCTGGTCAGCCTTGCGGCACCTCGCTCGACAACCTCCGCCCAGGCATCTACCTCGTCCGCCAAGGTGAAAATACAAAGAAGATTATCGTCAGATGATTGGGTTAATAATTCTTAATTATTTGCTTCATCATTTGCAGGTTTAGAAAATAAACACTATTTTTGCGGTATAATGTTTAATAACTAAACCTATTAATGATTACTGCAGAACAATCATCTTTGCAAAGCGAAGAACTCGACATTATCAAACGGACACGAAGCGAGGTAATGAGCCGTAAGGAACTCACGGGTGAGAATTTATTTCTTGCTTGGGGTTATCCCACGGCGATTGTGTTGCTGTTGGAGTTTACAGCCCTGATGTTTTGGAACGAAGACTGGTGCGCCTGGCTCTGGGTGGGTATCCCGTTGATAGGCGGACCGTTGATGACTTATTTCCTGAATGAGGATTACGAGCGCACCCACCGACGTACGCTCGAACAGAATGTTGTTCTGATGATGTGGGTCTTTATCGGCTTTGCCTCTTGTCTTGGTGGCACCACCATGGGCTTTGCAGGCGTGTTCGACAAGTGTTATTGCATGTATCAAGGATTGCTCATTGGTTTGGGTTGTTTCATGACGGGCATCATCCTGCATTTCCGACCCAAGACGGTGTGTGGTATCATTGCCTCTGCACTCTCTCCTGTTGCTCTCTTTTTCCAGGGCGACTTGTGGCCTTGGCAGTTGATTATTGCTGCTGCCATTGCGGTCATTGCCTTGATTATCCCCGGACATCTGTTCCGTAATTATGTCAAAAAACAAAGAAATAATAGAAATGGAGAATGTATTTAAATTTCCGGTTATCAACCCGCTGTTGCACAACGAACTGCGGTTGAAGATTATGGTGGCCCTCGACAGTCTAGAGAGCGCCGACTTTATGTATCTCTGTCAGATCACTGATTCCACACGAGGTAACCTGAGTGTACAGATCACCACCCTCAAGGAGGCCGGCTACCTCGAAGTCACAAAAACGGGTTTGGGACGCTTCTCCCACACCGTCTGTTGCATCACCAACAAGGGGCGCGAAACCCTCCGTGCCTACGAGGACGGCCTGCGCCGCCTCTTCACTCAGGAAGTTCCTGCACAGGACAAAAAGTCTATGGCAGGATAGCGGCATTTCAAAACGTCACGATAAGAATCTATTTTTAATAACTAAAACTTAATAATTATGCGAGTAAAGAAAACAATCCTAATCCTGCTGTTTGCCCTGATAGGGGTAAACGCATGGGCCGAAGACTCAAAGATTATTGTCTGGCTCAACGATGGAAGCACGCAGGAAGTCTCCTTCGAGGAGATGCCCCAATTCGTGTATGCCGATGGCATGATTACACTCAAGAAAGCCCAAGAGGAATTATCATGGCCTCTGGCGAATCTGAAGAAGTTTACCTTTGTAAGTGCCCCTGAGGTTATACCCCTTTTGGGTGATGCCAATGGCGACGGAAAGTTGACTGCAGACGATATCGTGGAAGTAGTGAATAAGATCAAGGGAAGTCCTTCGGATCAATATGTGCCTGCCTATGGTGATGCTAACGGCGACGGTATCGTCAATGCTGCTGATATTGTGGTGATAGTGAATTTAATTATGAACAAATAAACAGAATAGTTATGTTTACTACCAAGATACAATCCCTTTGGGCACGCACAGCCATAATGCTGTTCTTTGCCGTCTGTAGCATGATGGCCAATGCCCAGACCTTTGTCGTCGTTGACAAGAACGGCAAAAGTACAACTTTCGATGTGAGCAAGCTCGATAGTGTGACATTCCAGCAGGATCCGCCCGCCTTTACTGTCTATGAGAACGTGGAGGAAACGACCAGTGGTTCCGGTCAGGGTAGTGACCCTGGTCAGGGACAGGTTACTCCCGAGGAGCCTGTGCAGGAAGTGACTACCTTCACCTTCGACGAGGTGGAGAGTTTCAAAGGTGATCCAGACTTCCTCTTTGTTCATCCTGATACCGTCTATGTAGGTAGTGAGACAGAGAGATTCAACTTCCAGATGAGGACGAATGTGGCCTATGATTATACGCCGAGCGAATCGTGGCTTAAGTTTGTAAAAGTCGTTGCAGGTACCGACTCGTTGCAGTTCGAGGCTTCCATGAATCCCTACACTGAGCGGCGTGAAGCCTTCATAGTCTTCGTCAGCAAGGACCAACTGATGCGTGATACTCTATTCGTTGTACAGGGTGCCAAGCGCGACTCGCGCTATATCGACATAGACTGGACGAAGACCTCTTTGGATAGTTTCAATGAAGAGACTGGTCAGGCTGTGCTGACCTTTACAGACGATGTTCCCGTTATGGGTGACTACGACGTGGTGTTGTTGCCACAGGAAGACTCGTATATCATCCGCCTGATTGATAAGATCAAGCAGGAGGAGGGTAGTAAGACCGTCACCCTCGCTACCCGTCAGGGCTTGATGGGTAATCTGTTCAAGAATCAGAAGTTCACACTGGCGACAGAGGCAGGTGTTCAAAGCCGCAGCATGTCATATACCTCCGACACAACTCCCGTTTATACGCCCACCAAAGTGGAGGTGTTCACTGGCGACGAGTATGTCGAGGTTTATAATGCTGATAAAGCGCTGGCTCGTGGCAAGGCTCCAGTAGGCTTCGAGAAAGAATTTATCGATTGGGAGTACAACGACGACGGAAAGGTGCTATGGGAGAGTGGCATGCAGTCGCTCTCATGGGACAAACTGAACTTCAACATAGGCTTGAAGGGTCTGTTCTCCTTCGACTTCGGTGACATAGAGTTCGAGAAGGTACGTATGGGTGATCTTCAGAACTTAAAGATAGCCCTCGAGGGCGGCTTCAACATGGAGATGGTGATGAAGTATCTCGTTTCCAGCTCTGTGGAATGGAAGAAGGAGTGGACACTGAAGGAGGATGTCTTCAAGGCGAAATATACTTTCACTATTGGCACAGTGCCCGTCTATATCACTGTTGGTGCCGACCTTATGGCTGAGGTGAGCTTAGGTGCCTCTGGCGAGGCTAGCATCACTTCGGGCGTCACTGCTTCGAATACTGTGACCTATGGTGTAGAGTGGGATGCAGAAAAAGGTCTCTCGAAGATTGCCGAGTGCGAGAAGAAACTCGAGATGGTAGGTCCCGACGTAGATATCAAGGCTCATGCTGAGGCTCGCGCCACAGCCTATCCGAAGATAGAAATAGGTATCTACAAGGTGCTTTGTCCTACCATTAGCCCACAGCCTTATATCAAGGCAGAGGCCGACGGTCGTTTGGTGGAAAACAAGTACGTGGCTTGGAATGCAGGTGTCAGCACAGGTATTGACCTCGGCTTGGGTCTCTGCCTTGACCTGTTCTTCTTCAAGAAGGATCTGGGTGAGATCGACCCCATCAACGTGTTCGACCTGCCGCTTGTCTGTCTGCCTGATGAGATTGAATTGCTCAACGAGAAGGAGGAGGATATGGTCATCAATGCCAAGCGCGAGGTGAAATATCATGTCACCAACAAGGTCAACCTGACGGGTACTACTTACAACGCCCCTGGTGTGCTCGTGAAGTTCGAGGCAGAGGGTGGTGAACTCGAGGATGAGTACGGCTATACCGACAAGGACGGCAATGTCAGCGCCTTCTTCACCCTTACCGATCTGAAGGGTGGTACTGTAAAGGCCGAGGTAGTGCTTGGAGCTGAGGGTGAGGAACCTGAGGACGGAACGGCTGTTGACGAGAAAGATGAGGATGCCATCAAGGCCGACGACTGGCTCGCCATTGCCATTGACCACCGTCTGATGCCATCTCCTGCTTCTCAGAACATCGAGAAGGATGCTGAGGCAGCCATCATCTATAAGTTGGAACGCTACACCTCAAAGACGGGTGAATGGACTGGATTCGGTGGACAGACCGTACAGTTTGAGGCCACGGGTGGTACTGTTGCACCAACGTCAGGTGTCACGGCTCAAGATGGTACCGTAGCCGTCACCTTCACCCCCGAGGCAGATATCACTGAGGGTAAGGTCACTGGTTCCACTTCAGGCAAGGATCCCGACCCGTGGGGCAAAGTCAGCAGTGCCACCATCAAGATTGGTGAAGTTGATGATATTGACGATGAAAATCTGAAGAAGGCCTCAAAGCAAAAGGAGAATGTCTATGTCGTCAAAAACAAGAAAACCGGCACGGAAGAGGTTCGTGAATACAAACCGCAGTGGTCAGAGTGGACTAAGGATCAGGATAACGTCACCTTCTCCTTGGAGGATGCCGATGAGAATGGTGGTACGCTGGGCATGATATGGGGATTCATCCCGTTGTCGATGACTGATGTCGTGCTGACGCTCACGGGGGAGCAGTTTGTTAATTCTCCTGGTGCCAAGTTTGGCTTTGACGTCTATGAAGGCACTCAGGTATCTGCCGATTTCATGTCGATGACTGATATGACGGATGGCAACATCTCACCGGAGAGTAAGATTATGCTGCGCAAGATACAGAGTTCCGCTGCAGCCCGCAGCAAAGCCCCGGGCGAAGAGGATTATACCGGTGAGTATGAACTCCTGTTCTATCTGGTGTTCAAGAACCGGTCGTATAATCAAGATACGCAGCAGATGGAGGATGGCGACGACTATGAGGTCTATGGTCGAGGCACGATGAAGATGCACCAGCCCTCCATCACCAGTTTCGTGGCAGGTGCTGAAAAAGACTGGGTGAAAGTGGGCGAATCTACGAAGGTAAAAGTAGAAAGTTACTACGAGGAAGGTGCAACATGGGACTGGAACGACGTGCAACTCATTGGTCAGTCAACCGACTACACGAAGGCAAGGAATGGTGAGGACGAAGGCTTCTTCTCATGGGATGCAGCCACACAAACGCTTACCTCGTTGAAGTCGAACGACAATAATCGTGTAAATGTCTGCCTCGGGCTGATTAGTAATCCTGAGGTGAAATACACCCTTATGATCAATACTGGCGAAGGCTGGAAATATACGATGATCAAGACGAGTCAGGAAGAGATAACAGATCATGCCAACTCTTATCCCTCCTTCAGTTTCGACTGGGCACCAAAGGACAGCGAGGATGAGAGGATAGATTTCAACGCCTTGGAACTTGATCCCGAGAGTGATCCTAACGGCTACTTCCAGTTCCCAACGTCGTATGCAAGGCAAGGATGGCCAGTGTGGGTGAGCAGTAAATGTCCTGCTGGCGAATATACCCTCCGTTTCCGTGTGAAGAGCAACCACAATGTCAATTGTACGCTGAAGTTCATCATCACACCTGAAGAATAACGCCACAGACGTTGACATTCTTAGTGTTATGAAACAGGATCTTGTTTTTACACAGAAGGCTTATTTGTGTACATTTTTGGGGATGCTACATGCCGCCCTCTTTGCTGTTAACGTTAAATCCAGCGGGGTAAAGTATGAACCAAATCCCGGGGAAGGTTTCCCCCACCGTGCAAAAGTCTGCCAGAATCTGGGGGGGGAGGTTTTGCACCCCGTGCAAAAGTCCAAACCGATTTCAGGGCAAGGTTTTGCCCCCTGGGGTACGGTTTGCCCGAAATCTCAGGCGAGGTTTTGCAACCCCTGCATTCTTATGCCCAGAATCTGGGGAAGGTTTTGCATACCCTGCAAAAGTTCAAACCGGATCTCAGGCACACTTCTGCCACCCCTGCAAAACTTCAAACCGAATCCAGGGCACACTTCTGCCACCTCTGCGTGGGTCTAAACCGATTTTTGGGCATGTATAAAGAAAAGGCACTCGGAACGACCGGGTGCCTTTTTGCTTATGGAGTAAATCTACTCGTGACTACTCGATATAGATGAGGGCCTCGTCCTCCATTACGCTCTGGCCTACCTTCACGACAATGGCAGTGACCTTGCCTGACTTTTCGGCCTCGAGGGCGTTAGCCATCTTCATGGCTTCGAGCACGACGACGGTGTCGCCAGCCTGCACTTCTTGACCTTCAGTGACGCAGATCTCAGTGATGACGCCTGGTAGCGGAGCCTTTACAGCGGAGCCTGAGGCAGCGCCAGCACTCTTGGCCTCGCCGCCCTCAGATGATTCACTGGCCTGACGGACCACGGGCTTCGGCTTCTCGGGAGCGGCCTGTTTCTCCATCTCGACGGTATATTCCTCACCATTCACGGTTAACGTGGCGATGTTCTCAGTGATGTCGCTGATCACCACCTCGTACTTGTTACCGTTGATAGTATATTTATATTCTTTCATACTCGTATCTTTTTAAGGATGTGGTGTAAAAGTCTGCGCATAGCCGTTCCACTGCGTGGGGTAGGCATTGATGGTGATAATGCCTGGCTCTGCGTCGTGAACGTTATTGCCCAGATGCTCGTGCAGAGCCAGGGCAATGGCTGCATATACTTCTTTGTTCATAAGCGAATCTTATTACATCGGGATATTACCGTGCTTCTTGGCGGGCAGGGCATCGCGCTTGGTGGCGAGTTGTGCCAGACCACGACAGATGCGGAAACGCGTGTTGCGCGGTTCGATCACGTCGTCAATGTAGCCATACTTCGCAGCCTGATACGGGTTGGCGAAGAGTTCGTTGTACTCGTCCTCTTTCTCGGCGATGAAGGCCTTCACATCCTCACCGGCCTCCTTCTTGGCCTTGGCCTCTTTAGCGTAGAGTACGGCGGCGGCACCGCTGGCACCCATCACAGCAATCTCGGCTGAGGGCCATGCGTAGTTGAGGTCGGTATGGAGTTGCTTCGAGCCCATCACGATGTGAGAACCACCGTACGACTTACGCAGAGTGACGGTGATCTTAGGCACAGTGGCCTCGCCGTAGGCATAGAGCAACTGGGCACCGTGCAGGATGACGGCGTTGTACTCCTGACCAGTACCGGGCAGGAATCCGGGCACATCGACGAGCGACACGATAGGGATATTGAAGGCGTCGCAGAAGCGTACGAAACGGGCACCCTTGCGGCTTGCGTTCACGTCGAGCACACCAGCATAGCATGAGGGCTGGTTGGCCACGATACCCACGCTCTGACCGTTGAAGCGGGCGAAACCGACAATGATGTTCTTGGCGAACTTGGGCTGCACCTCAAAGAACTCGCCATTGTCGGTGACGGCGGCGATGACCTTATACATGTCGTAGGCCTCGTTGGGGTTCTCGGGGATGATCTCGTTCAGGCTGTCCTCCATGCGGTTGATGGGGTCCTCGCACTTGCGGCGAGGAGCCGTCTCCATATTGTTAGAAGGAATATAACTCAGCAACATCTTCAGCATCTGCAGACCCTCTTCCTCGGTCTTGGCAGTGAAGTGGGTCACACCCGACTTTGTGGCGTGGACGCTGGCACCGCCGAGGTGCTCCTGGTCGATATCCTCGCCAGTAACGGTCTTCACCACCTTCGGGCCTGTGAGGAACATATAACTCGTGCCTTCCATCATCAGCGTGAAGTCGGTGAGGGCAGGGGAATAGACGGCACCACCGGCGCAGGGGCCGAAGATACCTGAGATCTGCGGGATGACGCCCGATGCGAGGATGTTACGCTCAAAGATCTCGGCGTAGCCTGCGAGGGCGTTGATACCCTCCTGGATACGGGCACCGCCCGAGTCGTTGATACCGATGACGGGGGCTCCCATCTTCATGGCCATATCCATCACCTTGCAGATCTTCTGGCTCATGGTCTCGGAGAGAGAACCGGCATGAACGGTGAAATCCTGTGCGAAGATGAACACCAGACGGCCGTCGATGGTGCCGCTACCGGCTACGACGCCGTCGCCAAGGAACTGTTTCTTCTCCATGCCGAAGTTATGGCAACGGTGCTCCTTGAACATGTCGTACTCCTCGAACGAACCCTCGTCGAGCAACATCTCGATGCGCTCTCGGGCTGTGTATTTACCACGTTCGTGCTGCTTCTGAATGGCTTTCTCACCACCACCGAGACGGGCCTGTTCGCGCTTCTCGATGAGTTGTTTGATTTTTTCTAATTGCTTGCTCATTGCTTTATTATACTTTTTTACTTTTTACCTTTTTACCTTTACTCGGGGTGCTCGCAGAGTTCAGTGAGGATACCGCAGGTTGACTTCGGATGGAGGAAGGCGATGTTCAGACCCTCAGCACCCTTGCGAGGAGCCTGGTCGATGAGACGTACACCCTTCTCTGATACTTCGGCGAGACCTTTGGCCACACCGTCCTCTACACAGAAGGCCACGTGATGCACACCCTTGTTGCCCTTGTCGAGCCATTTCTGGATGGTGCTCTCGGGGGATGTCGGCTCCAACAGTTCCAGTTTTACCTCACCGCAGCGCAGGAATGCGGTCTTCACCTTCTGATCCTCTACTACTTCTGTTGCATAACACTCCAAGCCCAGCACGTCAGTGAAGTACGGCAGGCTCTCTTCGATGCTCTGGACGGCGATGCCCAGATGCTCAATGTGGGAAATCTTCATATCGTTAGAATTAAAATGTATTTATATATAAATAATGTGCAAAGGTAGTCATTTCATTCCACATAAAGAAGAAACCACGCTTTTATTTAGCATTTCTTATACAAAAAGAAATTGCCGCCCCGAATGGAGCGGCAATCTTGTCAATTAATAGATTGTTATTCGGTTATTTTAAGTATTTCTTCCAGAGGATATGCGTCATCTGTAGTTAGATCGTACCAATCTGTATGTAGTGACGCATTCTGAGCCCAATTCAGGAAAGTGGAATACACAGTGGTAATACTTTCTTTTTCCATGGGATAGTTGAAGTCAGCGGGGAGAATGATGGCCACAGGGGCTTCACCCTTATGAGGTGCCCTAATGGTCTCGAATGTCGTTTGGTTCTTGATGGTAATCTCAGACAAGAAGCGAGGAATGGACATGTCGCCGATTTTATAGTTACCTACGACTACTTTATGTTTTTTACCACCTTTGACTGTATTGACAAAACGGCCATCACCTTCTGCACTTCCAACGCCAAAGAACTCGTGTACTTCCTTAGAGTCAAGTTTTTCACCACTAACATAATCTCCTTTAATATCTTGAATCCAAAGGTCATCAATACCTCCGGTAGCCACAAGACTGAGTTCAACAATATCTTTGTTCTCACCGTTACGTTTGCAGCGGAGTACCAGGTCGTTCATGTCATAGTCGGCAGTGACGGAACGGTCCTCGAAACACATCATATAAGGCTGACCCTCTACTTCTTTCAGGTCATAAAGATATTCGTTGTCAAAACCCTCGCCACCCACTTCGAAGATGAGATCGTTGAAATTACAGTCGGAACCGTCCTCAAATGCGATGTAGGTATTCTTGTTGGCAGAGAAGATGGCGGCACGGGGATCGTCGTCCTCCATGGTGTATAGGGTCTTAGAAGAACCAAAATGACCTGGGAGATTATTGATCTCCTGATTCAACTTGCCAAAGGAGTAGCAACATCCGTTGTTATTGGCCTTGATAATGTTGTTGTCTTTATAGTCCTGACTGCCCCTGAGTTTTCTGAGCATAAAGCCGATACGATATCCCTCGGGAATGATGACGTCGGGAGAGGTTACAGAGGCAGGGAACTGTTCAAATACAAAGTCTGTTATCGCAGTGAGGTTCTTACCTTCATACTCTTCGAAATACCATTTAAAGTTATCATTGATGCTGGTGTCCTTGTTGGTGGAGACACGCTTGCTGTTCTTTAAGCCCAAGTCGGTTCCGAGACCCAGTTTGTTATTGTTGTAGCGTAAGATGTGGTTCGCATCATCGAACTTGTAGTAACTGCTCTGAACCTTAGAAAGGATATCGGAATAAACAGTGGCATAGTCACCTTGCCAGACGAGGAACTTCTTGGCGCCAACGTTGTACAGCATCTTATTGCCGTCTTTGGTGGTGAATACTTGCCAGAGTTGGTTTCTCACATTGGCAGCATCATCGGCATATTTGGTGGCCAACTTGTCGGAATTGTCATTGTCGTCAGTTCCAGAGTTATATACCATGTAGTAATCCTTGCCGTCTAATTGCTTGCCATTGCGGATGCGATAGAGTTTTCCATCTGTTGAACAGAAGGTGGTAGAATTAACTTTCTCAGCCATCAAAGCCTCGGGTTCACCAAAATAGGGCAGAAGGTATTCATGAACCTTGAAGAAATCAAGTCCAGCATTAGCTGCTTTCTGGGTGGTAGAACACTGGACGGCCTTGAACTTTGGCAGACTCTTTACATAGTCCTCTTCCAACATGCCACTGGGAATGTTGGCAGGATCGTAATAATAATAATATAGGTGGCAATAGCCAATTTCCGTAGAAGCCATCTGGATGGGAATTATCGTAATAGCTCCCTTGCCATTACTGGTTAGAGAGTTACTGTAGAATTTGACAGCCTCAGAATTACGGATAAGATTCATGTTGTCATTTTTCTTCTTGGAATTGTTGGGATCATTACGATTCAGGAAATCGCCGAAGATGTCGTTTAAGTATTTCTTCTCGTCAACGCTGATTCCATCAATGGTTCGCATGATGGTGTTATCAACAACTTTCCATGTGCTATTGCCACTGCCTGAAACCATCCATAGACGTTCGTTTTCCCACTTCTTGCCTGCCCATAAGTTGATATGGCTGTCGTTGACCCACTTCTGGAAGTCTGCATCACCTGATGCAGCAGCATCATTGGCGGCGATGGTGCGCATGGCATTGTATGACTTAACCGAATTGGAGAAATTCAGCGTCAGATTAGTGGGATAATCGCTGGCTTTAGCAACACCTCTTGTGCGGGCGACTATGCTTTGGAAGCTCACTTGGCCCTCATTCAGGTCAAAACCCTTGATGTAATAATGACCTTTGCTGTCAACGCACGCAGCAATCAGACGGTCGTAGATGTTGGGGGCATCGTAGGTCAGCGTGACGGTCTGTCCCTTCTGAGCATCCACTTCTGCGAGTACCCTTGTATTTGTGTTCATGAAAGGTGACTCTGTCAGGATCTGTACCTTGACAATATCATCCAGATTGGCGTCAGCAGTGACAGTGATGGTGCCGTTGTTAACGGAACTCCAATCCTGATTCGGGTCAATCATGCCAAGGATGTTCTCTGCATGTTCTTTGCTGACAGTAGAACGATCCATGTCAAAATCATACTTTGTGCAACTGGATAATGCCAGTACACATCCAACGGTAAGATATAATACTTTCTTCATAAGATTGTTATTTTACGACTTTAAATAAACTATTTTGTCGCAAAAGTACGATATTTTATCGACAAACGGGTGTTTTTTCGTTACGAATGCCGATGATTTAACATAAATTATAATTCTACGGTGATTTTACCGTTGATTTGCCTACCTGTAAGGTAGTTAGGCACGGCCCATTGGCGATTGGTGACATCGGTGACCCAATAGTAGGAATTGACGTTTGAGATGCCGAATAGATTAAGACAGTCGAGGCCCACCCACAACCGTTTGATGCCTTTTTCTTTTTTGACAGCCAGCCAACTCATACCGATATCGGCACGTTTGTAGGCAGGAGCGCGGAAGTTCTGGTGCTCAATGCCACGGTGGGGGGCACCGAAGGGCAATCCGTCGGCAAATGCTAGGCGCAGGGTCATCTTCCAACGATCTGTACCTGGGAAATAGTCCGTAAAGTGCAGGTTGATGGCGTATCGCTGATCATTGGGCTGGGGGAAAGAGACTCCGTCCATCTTCATCTGCGCCTTCATCAATGAGAAGGTGAGCCATGAGTCGGTGCCTGGCACAAACTCGCCGAAAAGTTTCAGGTCGATACCTGCTGTATAACCGCTGGCCTTGTTCTCGCCGTAATAGGTTACCTTCACGTTCTGGACATTGTAGGGAATCAGGTTGGAAAGTGCCTTGAAATAAGCCTCTGCTGTAAAGCGGAAGGGACGGTCGAGCATCTTGAAGCGGTAATCCATTGCAGCAATGAACTGTAAGCTTCGCTGACTTTTGATCTTGTCGTTGAGCAGGGCCGTAGTGATGCCGCTCTGGGTGATGGTATCACGCATTTCCTTATAGAAAGGTGCCTGGTAATAGAGTCCGGTGGCGAAACGGAACGTGTAGTTGTGGTTGAAAGCCGGCACTAATGCAATGGAGGCACGGGGAGAAACGATGGTCTCTTTGTTGAATGACCAGTTGGCCAGTCTTACGCCATAGTTGAGCGTGTAGTAGTTCTCACCTTTCGAGAATCGGTATGCATCTTGTATATAAGCCTCGATACGGTGGCTCTTCACATCGTTCTTGGCAGTGAGGGTGTAGATAAGGTCGAGGCGGTCTGCCGTATGGGGAACAGAATAACCGCTGGAGTCGCGCATCTCATATTCCCTTGACTGTTCCTTGATATATTCTGTCTTGTAGGTCAGTCCAGCCTCAATGTCGTGCTTACGAGTTTTATGGCTGCCAATCAACTTAAAACTGATCATGTCAGCCGTCAGGTAATTGCGGGCATGTTCCATATAGGTACCCACGCCCAGATTCTCACTCGACTGGGTGTCGTCGAGCCAGTATTGCCCTTGAATATCATAGGTTTCCTTCTCTTTGGTGTGAAAGGCTGATGTCAGGAATTTTATCTTGGTGGAGTCACCGAAGTTCCGTGTGATGCTGGCTGTGCCGAAGAGGGTGCGGAACACATCCTTCTCCTGACCGTCGAAGTACACCTTAAAGGATTTTACATCCTCCATCGTACCAAAGGATGTCTCACGATCCTTAGGCTTGAAATTGTAATGATTCTCTGAGATATTTCCGATAAAATCGAGTTCCCATCTTTTGTTAGGCGTATAACTTATATACGTCTGATAATCAAGGAAACTAGGTCTGTATTCTCCAGTCGTTTCTAAAGACCCGAGAAGATAGCGGTTGGTCTTGTATCGCAGTCCGTGGCTCATCGAGAATTTCTTGTTGCCGATGCCGATAAATCCACTGGCACCAAGGAACGAGGCGGTGGTTGTGGCTTCGAACTTTTTTGGACGACGGTAGGTGATATCAAGAGCCGATGACATTTTGTCACCATATTTTGCTTCGAATCCACCTGACGAGAAACCAATTTTATCCACCATATCCGCATTGATGATGGAGAGTCCTTCCTGTTGTCCACTACTGATGAGCAATGGACGATAAATCTCCACATTATTAATATATACTGAGTTCTCGTCGAAACTACCGCCGCGCACATTGTATTGCGAAGACATTTCATTGTGGGTAGAGACACCAGCCTGCTGCTGGATGAGTTCCTCTACAGCATTGCCTGTGGTCGAGGGTCCCAGTTTGGCATCTTCAATATCCAGTTGTTCCGTGCCGGTGGTCTGACGTCTGCGTTCTGTAATAGTCACTTCCTGTAGGGCCTCCATGGGCTGCATGACAATCTGAATCGTCATTTTACCCTTTGGATTGCGGAACACCCGTTTGCGTGAGGCATAGCCTACCATCGTAAAGCGTACTTCGACGGAGTCTGCTGACTGGAGAGTGATTTCAAATTCGCCTTTCAGGTTGGACATCGTCACCTTCCCCTGTTTGAGACAAGAGACCGTTACCAGTTCCAGTGCGTTCTCTTCGTTATCAACCACTTTCCCCTTCAACGTGAAGTCATCGGCAAATAGGGTGGTACTCGTCAGGAGCATCACCAGCATCAACGCTATTCTTGTCAACAGATGTTTCATCAGATAATATAACGCATGAATCACCTGATTATTGTCTTCTGCAAACTTTTGCGAACTGAAAAAACGATTGCGAACTATTGCGAACGAAAATATTTGGCAGATTCAGAAATAATGTTTACCTTTGCGCTATGATTTACGAAATACTCATAGGAATCGTGCTTTACGCAGTGCTCTTCGTGGTCACTGTCCAGAACAGCAAGCGCAAGGTGATGGCCATGCAGGAACGTCTTGATAAGGTACGTGCCCTGCAAGAGTCACAGCAGGCACAAAGCCTACAGAGCATTGCGCAGAACGAGGCGAAGATACGTGAGTTGGAGACACTGCTTCAGAAACTGGGTGACGAGAACTCGCTGTTACGTCTGGAACTGGAAGAGAAGAAAGCCACGCTTGACTATAATAATAAGGTGGCGATAATCGAGAATGAGAAACGCCAACAGGCCGAGACGGTCATCTTCTCCTCAGACATCTACCATCGGATGCAGGAATGCCTGAACAGTGGACATAGTTTGACTCATCAAGACTGGATAGCCCTGTCTGAGATGGTGAACAGCATCTATACAGGTTTTACGGAAAAACTCTACAGCCTCTATCGTATGTCGGAACAGGATTATCACGTCAGTCTGCTCATTAAGGTGAGAGTCCAACCGAAGGACATTGCCCTGCTGACAGCTCACTCCAAGGAGAGTGTGGCATCCACCCGCAGCAGACTCTATTCGAAGGTGTTTGGACAGAAAGGCTCGTCGAAAGATTGGGATGACTTTGTTTTATCAATTTAATAATATTAGATATGGTTATGATTGATTATTTAGCACAACACTTATGGCAGATGTGGGCAGTTGTAGCCGTGGTCTGTCTGATTCTGGAGTTGACAGCGGGTGATTTCTTCATCATCTGTTTCTCCATCGGGGCTGTCTTTGCTGCCATTACAGCAGCAGTGGGCGGAGGCTTCTATTGGCAATTGCTGATGTTCGCCATCTTCACGTTGATCAGCCTCTTTTGGGTTCGTCCCTTTGCCCAGCGCTATCTGCACAAGGGAGAGGATAACCGAGTGAGTAATGCCGACGCCCTTATGGGACGTCAGGGCAGGGTGGTTGAAACGGTAAAAGCAGACGGCTTCGGACGTGTACAGATTGACGGTGATATTTGGAAAGCTGTCACTAACGAGCAGCAGAACATCCCAGCCGATTCCAATGTACGTGTTATCGGACGTGAGAGCACCATCATTACAGTAGAAACTATTAAATCGTAAAATGTAAATCATTAAATCGTAAATTTAAATTATGGACATTATGAGTTATGTATTGATTGCCATCGTCGTTTGTGTGATTCTCTTCGCCAAGATGGCCCTTGTGATTATCCCTCAGTCGGAAACTAAGATCGTGGAGCGTCTCGGACGATACTATGCCACGCTGAAACCGGGTATCAACATCATCATCCCGTTCATTGACCGTGCCAAGTCTATCGTGGTGTTGAATCACGGACGTTACCAGTATTCCACCACCATCGACCTGCGTGAACAGGTTTATGACTTCCCCAAACAAAACGTGATCACGAAGGATAACGTGCAGACGGAGATCAACGCACTGCTCTACTTCCAAATCGTCGATCCTTTCAAGGCCACCTACGAGATCAACAACCTGCCCAACGCCATCGAGAAGCTCACGCAGACCACGTTGCGTAACATCATCGGTGAACTGGAACTCGATGAGACACTGACTTCGCGTGATACCATAAACAAGAAACTCTCTGCCGTACTTGATGACGCTACAGACAAGTGGGGCGTGAAGGTAAACCGTGTAGAGTTGCAGGACATTACACCTCCCGACTCTGTGTTGACCGCCATGGAGAAACAGATGCAAGCCGAGCGTAACAAACGTGCTCAAATCTTGACATCCGAGGGACAGAAAGCTGCAGAGATTTTGGCCTCTGAAGGTGAGCGTACTGCTATCGTCAACAAGGCTGAGGCCGCCAAAGAACAGGCTATCCTTGAGGCAGAAGGTGAGGCTCAGGCTCGTATCCGGAAGGCTGAGGCTGAAGCCAAGGCTATCGAACTGATTTCTGAGGCTGTGGGTAAATCAACAAATCCTGCTAACTACCTGTTGGCACAGAAGTATATCCAGATGATGCAGGAACTGGCTGAGGGTGATAAGACCAAGACGGTCTATCTGCCATATGAGGCTACAAACCTGCTGGGCAGCATCGGAGGAATTAAAGACCTCTTCAAAGCAGAATAATACAATTTTGCAAAAAAAGAGGGCAGAATGTAGCGGTTTCGAATAAAATTGTGTAACTTTGCAGCCGAAAATGGCACTTTGCCGCTTTTGCAATGCAAATTCATACTTATGGTACACAATATTTTCAAGGGACTGGGCATTGCCCTCATCACACCTTTCAAGGAAGACGGCTCCGTTGACTACGAGTCCTTGATACGTCTCATCGACTATCAGCTCAACAACGGTGCCGACTTCTTTTGTATTCTCGCAACAACAGGAGAGACGCCTACGCTGACGGCATCCGAGAAACTCAAGATCAAGGATACGGTTGTCGATTATGTTCAGGCTCGCGTACCCATTCTGATGGGATGTGGCGGCTATAACACCGCTGCTGTCGTTGAAGAACTGAAGACGGGTGATTTCCGCGGCGTGGATGGTATCCTTAGTATCTGCCCCTATTATAACAAGCCCTCACAGGAAGGACTCTATCAGCATTTCAAGGCCATCTCTGCTGCCACAAAATTACCCATCGTGATGTATAATGTGCCTGGTCGTACAGGTGTCAACATGCAGGCAGCCACTACCGTGCGTTTGGCTCGTGACTGTCAGAATATCGTGGCTATTAAGGAGGCTAGCGGTAATCTGGAGCAGGTGGATGAGATCATCAAGAACAAACCCAACGACTTTGATGTCATCTCTGGCGACGACTCGCTGACGTTCCCGATGGTCAGTTGTGGTGCCGTGGGTGTTATCAGTGTGATAGGCAATGCCCTGCCTAAGGAGTTTTCAAAGATGATCCGTCTGCAGATGCGTGGTGAGTACGATCCTGCCCGAAAGATTCACCATCGTTTCACCGACCTCTTCTCGCTCTTGTTCGTCGATGGCAATCCTGCTGGTGTGAAGGCTATGCTCTCTGAGATGGGATTCATTCAGAATATCCTTCGTTTGCCGCTGGTGCCGATGCGTATCAAGAATATGCAGCGTATGTCCGAGATCCTGAAGGAACTGAAGATATGATTGAGAGTAAGGTCATTCATGAGATTACTCCCTTGATGGGAAAGGATGTGCTCTACATCGCCGAGCGACGGAAGAAAGAGTTTACCTATCCTATCCATAATCATAAGTCGTTCGAACTGAATTTTGTAGAGCATGCCCCGGGTGTGCGTCGTATCGTGGGCGATTCCAACGAGGTCATCGGTGACTATGACCTCGTGCTTATCACTAGTCCGGAATTGGAACATGTATGGGAACAGAATGTCTGTACCAGTGAGAGTATCCATGAGATAACCGTTCACTTTGAGTTCGACTTCTCCGAGGACAGTCTCTTCTCCCGCAATCCCTTCAATTCTGTGCGTCAGATGATGAACGAAGCCCGCAAGGGACTGTGTTTCCCCTTGGACGCTATCATGAAGGTCTATCACATGCTCAACTCCTTATGCACCATTGAAGACGGTTTCTATTCCTTCACGCAGTTCCTGACCATCCTCTACGAATTGTCGAAATGCGATGGTGCTCGTACCCTTGCCACCAGCAGTTATGCTAAGGTTGAGGTGGCCAGTGACAGTCGTCGGGTGCTGAAGGTAAAAAACTACATTAATGAGCATTACCGCGATGAGATCCGTTTGGCTGATGTAGCGAACTTAGCAGGTATGAGTCCTAGTGCTTTCAGCCGATTCTTCAAATTACATACCAGTCGCAACCTTAGTGACTATATCATCGACATGCGTCTGGGCTTTGCCAGTAGAATGCTGGTGGATAGCACTCATTCTATTGCGGAGATTGGCTATAGTTGTGGCTTCAACAATCTGAGCAACTTCAACCGCATCTTCAGAAAAAGGAAAGGCTGCAGTCCTTCTGAATTCCGTGAGAATTATCACAAAACGCGCATTATCGTGTAAATAATGCACTTTTTTCAAAAAAAGTTCCCAAAACATTTGGTCAGTTCGGAAAAAGTACGTACCTTTGCACCCGCAAACGGAAAAACGGTTCCGTAGCTCAACTGAATAGAGCATCTGACTACGGATCAGAAGGTTGTGGGTTTGAATCCCGCCGGAATCACAAGAGAGAGAAAATTGAAAGATTTTCTCTCTTTTTTTGTTGTTACGAAAAATAGTTGTATCTTTGTAGCCACAAAAGAATATTATATGGAAGATTCAGGATTAAACAAATATTTGGATGAAATAGGTAAAGAGTCTTTGCTTTCGGCTGAAGAAGAACGTCGTTTGTCAGAACAGATACGGCAAGGCAACGAACATGCACTGAACAGACTTGTAGAGGCAAACCTCCGTTTTGTGGTGTCAATAGCCAATCAGTATAAAGGTAAGGGCTTGCAGATGGAGGATATTGTCAGTGAGGGTAACATGGGACTGATGAAAGCTGCAGCCAAGTTTGATGCCTCACGTGGTACTCGTTTTGTCAACTTTGCTGTTGTCTATGTGCGTCAACAGATTGAACATGCCATCGAACAACAGACGGGTCTTTACAGGGTGCCGAAGGATATGCGTCAGGATACTGCAGTTCTCCGGCAGAGTTGGCCCTTGTCGGTAGATGCCCCGTTGGGCCATCGTTCGAACATGAGCCTGCTTTCCGTTCTTATCAATCAGGATGCCCCGATGGCTGATGAACGTGTCTATTCTGAAACCATTGAAAACGTTATTGAACAAGCCCTACAGACTCTCGACGAGCGGGAGAGTAGGGTGGTAAATGCCTTCTTTGGCATTAACCAAGAGCACGAGACAATGGCGGAGATTGCTGAGGATATGGATTTGAAGCGCGAACGCGTCCGTCAGATACGCGACAAGGCCGTTCGTAAACTCCGCAAAGTTTACAAGTCTTATCTTAATAATGAAATTAAGAATAGCTGAAACTTCCATTTTTTGAGCGAATTGTTTGGGAATGTCGAAAACTCTTTATAATTTTGCAGCCGATAAGAACATTATAACACAAACAGATACATAACGATATGTGTGGAATAGTAGGATACATAGGTACTAAAGAGGCCTATCCCATACTGATAAAGGGCCTTAGGAGACTAGAGTACAGAGGTTATGACTCAGCAGGTGTGGCTCTGATTAGCGATAATGGCGACTTGAATGTTTACAAGTCGAAAGGTAAGGTTGACAATCTTTGTGAGTATTGTAATGACAAGAATGTGAGTGGAACAATAGGTATCGCCCACACCCGTTGGGCTACGCATGGCGAGCCGTCGAGCCGCAATGCCCATCCCCATTATTCGCAAAGTCATAACCTTGCCATCATCCACAATGGCATTATTGAGAACTATGCTGACATCAAGGAAAAACTCAGAGAGAAGGGTGTGCAGTTTGTGAGTGATACCGATACGGAAGTGTTGGTGCAACTTATTGAGTATATTATGACGAAGAAAAACCTGTCGCTGTTGGAGGCTGTCCAGGTGGCACTCTATCAGGTGATTGGTGCTTATGCCATTGCCGTACTCGACAAACGTGACCCAAACCAGATTATCGCCGCCCGCAAGCAAAGTCCATTGGTAGTGGGTATCGGTGAGGACGAGTTTTTCTTAGGCTCAGACGCGAGTCCTATTGTGGAATATACTGATAAGGTGGTGTATCTCGAAGATGGTAATATTGCCGTTATCAGACGTGGCCAGGATGTCCATGTGTTGAGCATTTTGGGAGAGGAACAGGAGCTGAAGGTGAAGACTGTAGATATCGATTTGGGACAGATAGAGAAAGGCGGCTACCCACACTTTATGCTTAAGGAGATATTTGAGCAGCCAGAATGCTTGACGAACTGCATGAGAGGACGAGTGAACCTTGAGGCAGACCACGTTACGCTCTCTGCCTTGATTGATTACAGGCGGCAGATGCTGGAAGCCAAGCGCGTCATCATCGTGGCCTGTGGTACTTCGTGGCACGCAGGTCTCATCGGCAAACAGTTAATCGAGACCTTCTGTCGTGTGCCTGTTGAGGTGGAGTACGCCTCCGAGTTCAGGTATAGGAATCCCGTTGTGGGTAAGGGGGATGTTGTCATTGCCATCTCGCAAAGTGGTGAGACAGCAGATACATTGGCAGCCGTGCAACTGGCCAAGGAGCGTGGCGCATTTATTTATGGTGTATGTAATGCCATTGGTAGTAGTATCCCTAGAGCGACGAATACAGGAACTTATATTCATGTGGGACCGGAAATAGGTGTGGCTTCGACGAAGGCTTTCACTGGTCAGGTGACGGTGCTGACGATGATTGCATTGGCGATGGCTGAGGCCAAAGGTACCATTAACCGCATTGAATATCTGAAGGTCGTGAAAGGTCTGAGTGAGATTCCTGTAAAGATCCGTGAGGTGTTGCAAACCAATGAAAAGGTGGCCGACCTCGCACGTACATTTACTTATGCACATAATTTTCTTTATTTAGGGCGCGGATATAGTTACCCCGTGGCTCTTGAGGGAGCCTTGAAATTGAAGGAGATATCCTATATCCATGCGGAAGGTTATCCTGCTGCAGAAATGAAGCATGGCCCCATCGCTCTAATCGACTCCGACATGCCCGTGGTGGTGATCGCAACCCATAATGCGATGTACGAGAAGGTGCTGTCGAACATCCAGGAGATTAAAGCCCGTCAGGGAAGGGTTATTGCACTCGTATCGAAGGGTGACGACACAATCTCGAAGGTTGCTGATGAGGTGATAGAACTGCCTGATGTGCTGGAGTGCCTGGAGCCGTTGGTGGCTACTATCCCCCTTCAGTTGTTGGCTTACCATGTGGCTGTCTGTAAGGGTAAGAATGTGGACCAGCCAAGGAACTTAGCGAAGTCGGTAACTGTGGAGTAATCATATAAAATGCCCGTTAAATGCATCAATAAAGGGCAGAAAACAGCCAGAATGGCCTTAAAACATAAAAAAGTGGTGGAATAATTTGGATATTTCAAATTATTCCACTATTTTTGCAGCAAGAATATTATTACTTAATATGGACGCATCATTAGAGTCAAAGATAAACCGAAGTGACTATAAGATTCTGATTGTTGACGATGTGATGAGCAATGTGCTGTTGCTGAAGATATTGTTGACAAACGAGAAATTTCAGGTCTGTACGGCAAATTGTGGAAATGCTTGTATTGAGCAAGCCAAGAAGGAACATCCCGATTTGATTCTACTCGACGTGATGATGCCTGACATCAACGGTTTTGACACTGCTGTCATTATGAAAAAGGATCCTGAACTGAAGGATATCCCCATCATCTTCCTGACAGCACTTAACACGCCAGCCGATCTTGTGCATGGTTTCCAGGTTGGAGCTAACGACTTCCTGACAAAACCCTTTAACAAGGAGGAACTAGTGATGCGTGTGATGCAGCAGATATCGCTTGTAGCTGCCAAGCGTATCATTCAAAAGCAGAATGAAGAGTTAAAGGCTACACTGGGTAATCGCGACAAGATGTATTCTGTGATTGCCCATGACCTGCGTTCACCGATGGCCAGCATCCGTATGGTGTTAAATCTCGTGGTCGCTTCCACCACACCGGAATTGGTGGGGCCGGAGTTGTTTGAGTTGCTGGATAAGGCTAACAGAGAGTCGGAAGAGGTTCATGACCTGTTGGATAATCTTCTCAAATGGACGAAGAGTCAGACAGGACGTCTGAATGTGGTGCTCCAAGATCTTGATTTGAATGATATCGTGCCAGGTGTCGTGGATATCTTTGAGATGATTGCGCAGACGAAGCATATCAAACTGAACCTGCAGCGAACTCCAGACCCGTTGATTGTCAATGCAGACAATGATATGTTGAAGACGGTGGTACGTAATTTCCTTTCAAATGCCATTAAGTTCTCTCCAGAGAATTCATCAATCGAGATTATTATGATGAGAGATGGTGAATTTGCGAAGATAAGTGTGAGAGACCATGGCGTAGGTATTGCGGCAGACCGTCTCGAAACAATCTTCCATAAAGGTGATACCACCTACGGAACGGGAGGTGAGGAAGGCTCTGGTCTCGGATTGCAACTCTGTCAGGACTTTGCACAGAAGAACGGCGGAGACTGTACGGTGGAGTCCGTCGTTGGCGAGGGATCTACGTTCAGTGTTCATATACCTCTTAAGACAGAGTGATGGCTACACCTATTTATATTATAGAAGAGAAAAAGCTTCGCCGCAACCTCAAGCTCATCGCTGATGTTGCGGCGAAAGCCGATATTGAGATTATCCTTGCTTTCAAAGCCTTCGCTTTGTGGAAGACTTTTTCCATCTTCCGTGAGTACATTCATGCCACAACGGCAAGCTCGCTCTCGGAGGCTCGTTTGGCTTTTGAGGAGTTTGGTGCACCGGCCCATACTTATTCGCCAGCCTATACTGATGATGAGTTTGAGGCCATTGTGGCTTGCTCTTCCCACTTAACTTTCAATTCTTTCTCCCAGTACAAACGTTTCCATGAGCGTGCTAAAAGTGTATCCATTGGACTTCGGATTAATCCTGAGTATTCCGAGGTGGGAACCTTACTCTATAATCCCTGTGCGCCAGGCACGAGATTTGGAGTGACAGCAGAAAAATTGCCAGATCAACTGCCTTCGGACATAAAGGGTTTCCATTGTCATTGTCATTGTGAGAGTGGGGCAGATGTGTTTCAACGCACGCTGGCTCATATTGAGGAGAAGTTCTCGAGATGGTTTCCACAATTGAATTGGATCAACTTTGGTGGCGGCCATCTGATGACACGTAAAGACTATGATGTGGATCTTTTAATCCAAATGATGCAGGATTTCCATAAGCGTTATCCATGGTTGAAATTGATAATGGAGCCTGGCAGTGCTTTTGCGTGGCAGACGGGACCGTTGGTTTCCCATGTTGTGGATATAGTTGAGGATAAAGGTATCAAGACAGCCATCCTTGACGTGAGTTTCACTTGCCACATGCCTGACTGTTTAGAGATGCCTTATTATCCAGATGTCCGTGGTGCGGAGCATGTAGAGGAAGGCGGATATAGACTTGGAGGTAACAGTTGCCTGAGTGGTGACTATATGGGCTGCTGGAGTTTTGATCATGAGTTGAAGGTTGGGGATGAGGTCGTTTTTGAGGATATGATTCACTATACGACAGTAAAAACAAATACTTTCAATGGTATTTCCCATCCCTCTATCGGGATGCTTCATGAAGATGGAACGATGGAGATTCTTCGTCAATTTGGATATGAAGACTATCGAAATCGAATGGATTAATCCTACTAGAAAACTCTATTTTCGATAAAAAGGCATTTTTTTGGAAAAAAAAAGCCAAAAAAGTTTGTCAGTTCCGAAAAAAGCATTACCTTTGCATCCGCATTCAGAGGAATGTACTTCAAAAGAGGCGGAATTCATGTGAAAGCCGAGTGCAGAAAAAGTTTGCCTTTTATGTTTAGGTGCTGCCATGAATCTCGACTTTTCCGAAGAAAAAGGCGGAAATAGCTCAGTTGGTAGAGCACAACCTTGCCAAGGTTGGGGTCGCGGGTCCGAGTCCCGTTTTCCGCTCCACTTATTGAACAAAAAAGAGGCATTCTGGTAATGGACCGAATGTGAAAATGCCCAGGTGGCGGAATTGGTAGACGCGCACGTTTCAGGTGCGTGTGCCGCGAGGCGTGCAGGTTCGAGTCCTGTTCTGGGCACTCTTTTTTATTCAGTAAAGGATTTGTTGGAGAGGTGGCGGAATTGGTAGACGCGCTACTTTGAGGGGGTAGTGTCAATTGCGACGTGGGAGTTCGAGTCTCCTCCTCTTCACTCTTTTATGCGGAAATAGCTCAGTTGGTAGAGCACAACCTTGCCAAGGTTGGGGTCGCGGGTCCGAGTCCCGTTTTCCGCTCTTTTTATTAAGGAAAACAACTTTTCTCGTACAAATGAATTTATATTTAAGGTATTTCGATCATGAAACGCTAGTATCCAGTGTTGACGAAGCAATAGATTTCTTAAGGGATATTGATGAAGTAAGTATGAACCCCGTACTCGAAGCAGACATTCGTGAGTATGTTGCCAGTGATGTGTTTTATCCAAAGCGCTATAAGGTAAGACCCCGTGTTTATTTCATCATTATAAAAACAGAAGCGGAAACGATGCAAGATTTTAAAGAGAAAAAAGCCGTACATGTGGGAGTACAACCCATACCGAAGGTTGCTCCTGCACTGGTGCGTTTGAATGAGATTCGTCAGGGATGGTATGAGGGCGCCATCGATTTTAAACGCGTTCTTCTAGTGCCTGGTACGGGAAAATTCCAATATCGTGACACACAGTTTGTGGCAGACGTGAAGGCGGAGTCAGGTATTGACTGCTATAATCGTATCGTGGATTATCTGCGTGAGCGTGTTGATGCTCGCAGCCAGTTCCCTTCGGCTAAGGGAAAGAACTTCAAATTCCGTTACTTGGGGATGGCCAAGTCTTGAATGTTAAACTCTTTAAATAATAATCGCTATGAATAAAGTAATGCTTATTGGAAATGTCGGACAAGATCCGGAGGTAAGGTATGTAGATCAGGGTGTGGCTGTGGCCCGTATTCGTTTAGCTACGACAGAACGTGGTTACACATTGCAGAATGGAACGCAGGTTCCAGAGCACACAGACTGGCATAACGTCATTTTATGGAGAAGGCTGGCTGAAGTGGTGGAGAAATATGTTCATAAAGGCGACAAGCTCTATATTGAAGGCCGTATCCGTTACACCACCTATGATGACAAACAAGGACAGCGCCGTTATGCTACAGAGATTTGGGCAGATAATATGGAGATGCTAACTCCCAAATCGAGTACGTCTGGTGAGACAGAACAGCCGATAATAGCCAGCGAACCCATTATCCAACCTGAAGGTCAGGGGGAATCGGGTGAAGGTCTTCCTTTCTAAGATCAGATAATGGACTATTTTCAACAAATATTTGATGAAGTAGAAATCATGGCTCCCTCCATAGGAGCCATCTTTGCGGGTGTACTTGCTGCTATACTTCTTGTCTTTTCTGGTTTTGCATCTGGTTCTGAGATTGCCTTTTTCTCTTTATCTCCCAACGACTTGAATGAGCTTGAGGAAAGCAATAACGAACGTGACAAGAGAATATTAAAGTTAGGTGAGGATTCTGAGCGTACGTTGGCCACCATCCTTATTACCAATAACTTGGTGAACGTGGCTATCATCATGCTCAGTACCTATTTTATCAGTCATGTGATCAACTTTGGTAATGCTGCCTGGTGGTTGGAGTTCATTGTTATCACAGTCTTTCTGACTTTCTTGCTTTTGCTCTTCGGAGAAATCATTCCGAAGGTCTATTGTGGTCAGCATGCTTTGGCTATGTGTCGTCGGTTCTGCGGTGGTATAGCTTTTCTGCGGAAGTTGTTCTACCCTGTGGCATCCGTGTTGATTCGTTCAGGCATCTGGGCTTCGAAGGTGGTACAAAAGGAGAACCACGTTCTCAGTGTTGACGATCTTGAACAGGCTCTCGAATTGACAGATGAGGAAGAACTGAAGGAAGAAAAGAATATGCTGGAGGGTATTGTCCGGTTTGGAGATGAGACTGCTAAAGAGGTTATGACATCACGACAGGATGTGGTGGATCTGGACTTCCGTAGTAAGTTCCCAGATGTCATCAAGTGTATCGTTGAGAATAACTATTCTCGCATCCCTGTCTATCAGGACTCTATCGACAATGTGCGTGGAATTCTTTATATTAAGGACTTGCTGCCGCATCTGTCGAAACCGGCTAATTTCCGTTGGCAGTCATTGATACGTCCTCCTTATTTCGTACCAGAAACAAAGAAGATTGATGATTTGTTGCGTGAGTTCCAGGATAACAAAGTACATATCGCCATTGTGGTGGATGAGTTTGGTGGTACGAGTGGCATTATTACGCTGGAAGATATATTGGAGGAGATTGTTGGAGAAATCAACGACGAGTACGACGAAGAAGAGAAAAGTTATGTCCGCATAAATGCCAACACCTATGTCTTTGAGGGAAAGACATTGCTATCAGACTTCTACAAGATTATGGACCTCGACGATGAGATTTTTGAGGAGGTGGAAGGTGATGCAGATTCCTTAGCAGGATTGTTGTTGGAAATCAAAGGTGATTTCCCAGAATTGCATGAACGCATCGACTATAAGCACTTTACCTTTGAAGTGACTGAACTTGACGAGCACCGTATCTCAAAAATCAAAGTGGTGGTTCACCAGCCTATATCGGAATAGCCTGCTGCATAATACCAACCCATTTGCTTGATCGTCTTGTTGTATGTATTTTGGAACTTCCATTGTGGAATATGCATGCTGACACCACCGTATTTCTCTTCAGTCATTTCAAAGTCACCATAAAAGGTCGTCCACGTTCCATATCTTGGCACAAGGTTTGTCATCCATCTTGTGGCCATCTTCTTATAAATGACAGCCTGATCTAATGCCTTTTTCCATGTGTTATATTCATTTGTCGAAGCATATTTGAGGATAAAGTCATTTGCATCATAGTAAATTTGTTTATCGCCAAAATAGTTATAATAATAGTGTATCAAATCGCTTAGATCTGGATATGTTTCGTTGTCTTGAAATTTGTCACCAAATGTCTTCAGAACAGTCTTCGTAGCGTTTGCGAGATTCTCTATCTCACTGGTCTTAATGACAGACAGGGGAAGTTCATATCCACCCGCTTTCTGTTCGTAATATCTGTCAATAATGGATTGCCAGAAAGTGGTTCTCTCAAATAAGGCAGGAATTATGGTATCGTAAGGCGCTCCCACACCAGGAATCTCCGCAGGAGTACCTATGAGATAGTCCGTTACGTAGCGCAGTTCATAGGCAATCTCCAAGCACATCGTATGACAGCAGTCACCAAAAATGAATGTCAGATGAGGCAGTTTGGAGAGCAGTTTTGCCATTGAGGGGAAATTCAGCCATTTGCCGATGTCACTATATCCGTTTTTTCCATTATCAATACCGTAGGCCTTTTTTCGCGCCATCGCATTATAAGAGATGGAGTCTTGAATCAGCCATCCTGTGCCGTGCCCCCATAATACCAAACCGTAGTCGTTATTCTTCGAGGGATATTTATTAAAAGCATATCTGAGCACACCTTCCATCACTTGGGCTTCACTGGAATATGGGTCGTCTGTGACAGAAGTCTTTACTGGAGTAAGGTCCATCTTCTTGACAATGTCTTTGATAGAGACAGAGTCAACCAATTGACCTTTAGAGATTCTTGCTAGCCAGGGGATTTCTTCCGTATTGCCACGGTCCACATAAACCACCAGATTGTTATCGCCTATTGTTTGTGAACCGGTTTTCATCTCTTCTAAGTCAGAATCAACATAATCCCAGAGGCTGCATTCTCCAGAAATATATACTAATACCGTACGGTCTGCCTTGATTTCCTGATAGTCATCATCCTTATTGCATGCTATAAACAACATTATAATGGATAGGGCAAAAACAAATTTCTTCATATATCTCAATATTTTGGTGCAAAGATACAAAATAATCCATAATTCATAATCCATAATTCATATTTTTTTGTATCTTTGCAACTCAAATTTAGAACAGAATGAAGAAGCTCATATATTTATTGGTCATTTGTATTGCCATGATGATTGTTGGTGATGCACTTGCCCAACGCACAAGAACCAACAACAAACGGCGTTCTCGTCCAAAGACCACCAAGGTGGTGAAAAGCAAAAAGAAGGCGACAGCGAAGAAGTCAACGAAGAAATCTACAAAGAAATCCTCGAAGAGAACATCGAAAAAGAAAAACAAGAGGACTGTTGTTCGATCTAAGCCCATAGTTAATCTGGAGGACAGTGACATGGATCCCTATATCCTCTGCGAGGACACCTGCGACCATGTGCATGGAATAGATCTCTCGCATTATCAGGGAGAGGTGTTCTGGGAGACCGTGGGTAACAACACAAAGATGGCGTATGTCTATCTGAAGGCTACAGAAGGTGGTGACCGTATTGATGCGAAATACGAAAGGAATATTGAACTGGCTCATCGTTATGGACTAAAGGTTGGCTCCTACCATTTCTTCCGTCCAAAGACGCCGTTGAGCCTGCAACTGCGCAATTTCACGACTCAGTGTCTGCCTGGCGAACAAGATCTGATTCCTATGATTGACGTGGAGACAACCGGTAATTTGCCTACGGAGCAGTTCTGCGACTCACTGATGACATTCCTTCGTATGATTGAGAGAACCTATCGCCAGAAACCGCTCGTCTATACATTCCGTAATTTCTACAATAAGCATCTGGTGGGTATGTTAGATGACTACCAGTTGATGATTGCCATGTATCAAGACGTGGAGCCTGTGCTGGCAGATGAACGTGACATCACTATGTGGCAATATACGGGAAAGGGGAGAATCGTTGGTGTGAACGGATATATCGATAAGTCGCGTTTCTTGGGAGATCATACTCTACGAGAAATCCGCTTTCGCCATTAAATCTTAATTAGTAAAACTGAAATAAAGAAATAAAATGATTATCAAGTGTCCGGAATGCGGTCATCAGGTAAGCGACCGTGCAAAGACTTGCCCCTCATGTGGGATAGACATCGCAGGTAAGATAACCCGTTGCCCAGATTGTGGAGCGTATATTTTCAAGGATGATCACGAATGTCCCAATTGTCATTGCAGCATCAATGCTTCTGCAAGTGTTCACGAAACAGAACCAGAGGTGACTTCCCAGATTTATGGTCTGATTCCTGAGATTCCCGAGATTCCGCAGCCAGAAGAACCTAAGAAGAAAAAGGGTCATAAGATTCTGTGGTCATCTATCGTCGTGGGTTTCGTTATTGCCCTGATCATTGTGTTCTTGGGAATCTATTTCTACCAGAAATCGCAACAGGAAAATGAGATGCGTGCTTACGAGAATGCCATGATGAGTACGGAGCCTGCCGTTCTTCAAAACTTTCTCGACATGTATATTGATGCCTCAGTTGCCCATCGTGACTCTATTAAAGCTCATCTGGAAATATTGAAGAAGGTAGATCGTGATTGGCAGAATGCATTCGCCAGCCAGTCTAAGTCAACCCTTCAGTTGTTTATAGACCGTAACCCCGACAATATCCATGTGCCAGAGGCTCGTCTGATTATCGACTCACTCGATTTTGCAGCTGCGAAATTGGAAGATACGATGGATGCCTATCAGAAATATATGGATAGTCATCAGCAGGGAGCATATTATGATGAGGCTGCCCATGCCTATGATCGTATTCAGGAGGAGGCTGAGGCTAAGCGTCGCGAGGCTCAACAGGATTCCATTATGAAGGCTCAGAAGGCTGCTGAAACTGCTAAAACCGTCAAGCCGTAAATTGTACTCGTAGATAATCTTATTCCTCGATATGTGAAAGAGAATGGGCGAAGGAGGCAAAGAAGTTCGTCACAGTCTCTGAAGGGAAATAACGGAAGTATCGTGCAGAACGACGTATATGTCCAAGCATGGCACTTCCGTTACTTGTATGTACGAAGATGTTATCTGCGTCCTGTGAGAAATAAAAGTCTTTTACGTGGGTATTGGTGAACTCGATGAGTTCCTGTACCACCTGTTCTACGTTCTTATCCTTTTTCCCGCCAGCAAATGCCATCTCCTCTTTTTCAAATCCAAAGAGTTCTATGAGTAGCGAAGACTCCAATTTCGCCACTTGTTGCAGACGAAGTGTCTTGAGCCATTTCTCCAGTGTCATAAAGTCGGCACGGTCTCCTTCCGTACGGAGGAAGATTCCTAAGTCAACGAGTTGTCTGATGGGTATGCCCTTATTTAGGATATGTCTCGCAACTCGAATCATCGTGAGTAGCAGTTGACGGGTGCGGATGTCTGACTGTTCATCGTCGAGGATTGCCTGAAGTCTTCTGTTCAGCAGGGGGTTGGTCAGTTGGTCTGCTCTCAGAAACACGTCGGCTTCTTCCTCTGTGTCGTTTGATGGTTTGCGTATTTCCCTGATTGTATTCTCCCAAGTCTGCCATTGTTTGTCTGTCAGATGCAGGAAGAACTGATCTTTGCAGAGCAACAGTCCATTATAGACGTACTGGGCTACGTTATGCATGACGGCCAACTGATAGAGTTGTCCCCATTTATAGACTGACATGGGTTCCATCTGTTCTTTCTGCTCGAAGGCACCTATACGGATCAGTCGAAAGAAATTACGCTGTATAATGTTCATGAGTATCTCTTGGGGTATCTGAATAGTATTGACAATAATGCCGCTATGCCGATGGCAAAGGGATAATATAAATAAGGTATGATACTGACGGGATTGAGGGCAGCGAGTCCTGCGGCCATCAGTAACTGTGCTCCGTAGGGGATGAGTCCCTGCACAAAGCAGGAGAATGTATCGAGGATGGAGGCTGCCTTCTTGTTGTCCACACCGTATTTGTCACCAATCTGTTTGGCTATGCCACCTACGGTGATGATGGCAACGGTATTGTTGGCTGTGCACACATCCACCAGTGCCACCAGTGCACCGATACTCAATTCCGCGCCCCGTTTCCCATGGACATGACGCGTCATCCGCTGGATGATGAAATCTATGCCGCCCTGTTGCTTGATGAGTTCCAGCATACCTCCAGCCATCATGGTGATGATGATAAGTTCTCCCATGCCTATGATACCGTCACCCATTGCCTTCATCCAGCCAAAGATGTCAAAAGAGCCTGTCAGCAGTCCGATGATGCCTGTCAGGATGATGCCCAGTGTCAGCACCGCCATGACGTTCATACCGAAGATGGCTGTAACCAGCACGACGAGGTAGGGGATCACCTTCACCCACTGCACGGCATCAATCTCCTGAGGTGCATGAACGTCAGATCCCATCAGGATATACACCACGAGGATAACTAGTGCTGCAGGCACTACGATAAACGAGTTCACACGGAACTTGTCGCTGAGGCGACAGCCTTGTGTAGAGGTGGCGACAATTGTCGTGTCGGAGATAAAGGAGAGGTTATCGCCAAAGAATGAACCACCCACTACGACAGCTGTCATCAGGGCGATGTCTGTACCCGTCTGTTGGGCTACACCTGCTGCAATGGGCGTGAGGGCAACGATTGTTCCCACGCTTGTACCAATGGATATGGAGATGAAACAGGCAGCCACAAAGAGTCCAGCCAACAGCATCTGTGGAGGCAGTAGTGAGAGTGTCAGGTTGACGGTGGCGTCTATGCTGCCCATCATCTTTGCGGAGTTGGCGAAGGCTCCTGCCAGAACGAAGATCCAGATCATCAGCATCATCTGTCCTGTGGCGGCTCCACGACTGAACGTGTCGATGCGCTCTTTCAACGGTCTGCCGCCATGTATCAGCACTGCATAGATGCTTGACGCCATAAAGGCCACGGTGATAGGCACCTTGTAGAAATCACCAGCGATGATGCTGGTGACTAAATAGAGGATGATAAACACCCCCAGTGGCGACAATGCTATCAGACCTTTCTTCATTTTCTCACTTTATAACGTGACTCCGTTTTTAAAGATGGAGATTTCACGATAGTCGTTTTCCTCATTGCGGGCAGGCTGACCACTGGCAACGGCAAGTACCTTGTCGATGAACTCAGGCACAAGTTCCTGCATGGTACGGCCCTCTACGAGTTGTCCTGCTGAGAAGTCCACCCATTGTGGCTTGTTCTTCGCCAACGTGGGGTTGGTGGCAATCTTCATCGTAGGAACGAAAGTTCCGAAGGGCGTACCGCGTCCTGTGGTGAAGAGTACGAGATGACAACCACAGGAGGCGAGGGCAGTGGCAGCCACGAGGTCGTTGCCTGGAGCAGACAAGAGGTTCAACCCGTTGTTCTGCATCCTGTCACCATATTCCATCACACCACTCACAGGTGCCTTGCCACATTTCTGTGTGCAACCCAGCGCCTTGTCCTCAAGGGTAGAGATGCCGCCAGCCTTATTGCCTGGTGAAGGATTCTCGCCCACAGGCTCTCCGTGTGAGAGGAAATAGTTCTTGAAGTTGTTGATCATCTTCACCGTCTGGTTGAAGATTTCTTCTGTCCTGCATCGGTTCATCAGGATGGTCTCAGCCCCAAACATTTCTGGTACCTCTGTCAGCACTGATGTGCCGCCCTGCGCCACGAGCCAGTCACTGAACTCACCCACGAGGGGGTTGGCGGTGATGCCGCTGAATCCGTCTGATCCGCCACATTTCAAACCAACACGCAGTTCCGAGACAGGTACCTCTACGCGCTGATCTTTACGGGCAATGTCGTAGAGTTCACGCAGGATACGCATCCCTTCTTCCACTTCGTCACCTTCCACCTTCTGTGTCACCAACAGACGGATACGACTCTTGTCGTAGTTGCCTAACATGGCCATGAAATCTTCGGGTTGGTTGTTCTCGCAACCGAGACTCAGCACCAATACACCTCCTGCATTGGGGTGCAGACAGATGTCGCGCAGCACCTTACGGGTGTTCTCGTGATCCTCTGAGAGTTGCGAACATCCATAGTTGTGGTGCCAGGCACAGATGGCGTCAATGTCACGACAACCCGTTTCCTTTCGCAGTTGATTTGCCAAGCGTTCCGCAATGCCGTTGACGCAGCCTACGGTGGGCACAATCCATATCTCATTGCGTATGCCTACATCACCATTTGAGCGTTTATAGGCCTTAAAGTGTCTGTTTTCTTTTTTGATGCTAAATACCTCGTTTACAGGATTGTAAGTGTATTCGAGCGTACCAGAAAGATTTGTCTTCAGATTGTTCTCGTTCACCCAGTCGCCAGCCTTCAGATTCTCTGTGGCATGTCCAATGGGATAGCCATATTTGATGATGTTCTCACCCGCCTTCACATCTTTGATGAGTACCTTATGACCGGCTGGTGTATCTTGATTCAGTATGATGCTTTGACCATCTGCTTCGATGATTTCTCCTTTCTTCATGGCCTGCAGACATACCACCACGCTGTCAGCCACATTAATCTTCAAGAAAGATGCCAAAGCCATATCTCTATACTGTAAACTAAATCGCCGTTCTGCGATAGAAATCCACGTTTTCCTTTGTCAGGATCTCAATAGGCATGTAGTTCACGGGGTTCACAGCACGTTTCAACACGACAGCGTTGAAGAGCGCATCTACTGAGGCGTAGCCCTGTTGATAGGCATGCTGGGCGATGAGGAACGAGATACTTCCCTGACGGATGCAAACCTCGTTCTTGTGCACCATGTCGTAGCCCATGATCTGTACGTTCCTGCGGTTTGTTTTTTGCAAGAACTCACCCACGAGGTGTGCCTTCGAGTTGAATGTGATGCAGTGATGTACCCGTGGGTGTTCTTTGAAAAATTTCTCCAGGATACCGTCATACTCCTTGCGCTCTTCGTCGAGTGGCAGGTCCACCTCTATGATTTTCACATCGGGGAAGTGATCTACCATATAGTGACGGAAGCCCGTCTCGCGGTTAGCCTGCTGCTTAGAGCCCACCTTACCGTCACGTGTCTGTTTCATGATGGCAATCTCTTTCTCCTTCGAGGCGATGAGCATCAGCATACGGGCAGCAAAGTAGCCGCTGGCAAAAGAATCCTGTCCAAAGAAAGCCAGAGGCTTCAGGTCTGGCATATACGAGTCGAGCAGCACGTAAGGAATCTGGCGCTCTGTCAGTTTCTCCGTAAAGCGTGCTGTCTGCTCCAGCGTGGTAGGCACAATGATCACACCATCGAACTTCTCCGTGAGGAACTCGCGCACCATCCGGGTGAAAGAGGCATTGTTGAATCGCTCATAGTACAAGAACTTCAGGGTGATGCCAAAGTCGCGTCGGAAGTCCGTACAGGCCTGTGCCCCTTCCTCTATCTCGTCCCAGTAGGCTTCACTCTCATGCTTGGGCAGAACGATATAGAAAGTATATGACTTGTTGTAGGCGAGGGCAGAGGCATAGACGTTGGGTTTGTAGTCCATCTCCTTCAGCGCATTGTTCACTTTCTCGAGGGCTGTTTTTGATACATTTGGACGGTTGTGCAACACACGGTCAACCGTTCCTACAGAAACACCTGCTCGCTCGGCGATGTCCTTGATTCGGATGTTCTCTTTTGCCATGATTGATTCTGATTAATTTTGTCGGCAAAGGTACGAATAATAATTCATACCGCCAAACATTTTGTCTGTTTATTGTTTACGACCTGAAGACGAGGCAGGCCCAGTCGTTGTCTTGTCTTTGTGATTCGAGGGTGAGACCGAGGGATTCTGCCTTTTCCGCGAGCATCGGAATGTCGGCAGTATAGAAGCCGCTGAGGATGAGAAAGGCTCCTGTTGCCATCTTCTTGCGGAAGAGGGGCATGTCTGCCAGGAGGATGTTGCGGTTGATGTTTGCCATCACAATGTCGAACACGCCTTCCACCTTATTTAATATAGTCGCGTCACCAAGGAGTGACTGAAAGCGATTATCGACATGATTGATGACGGCATTGTGGCGGGCATTATCGACAGACCACTCATCGATGTCGTATCCGACAGCCTCAGAGGCTCCGAGTTTCAGGGCGCAAATGGAGAGGATGCCAGTGCCAGTGCCACAGTCGAGAACACGGCCCTTTGGCGTGTGTTCGAATAGGGTAGAGCAGACCATACGTGTGGTCTCGTGGGTACCAGTTCCGAAGGCGAGTCTTGCGTCGATTTCTATTTCTGTACATTGGGAAGACACAGAAAAGGGGAGATGGCGCCCATCGTGGATGATGATGGCCCCATCAGAGATGATGATGGGGTCAAAGCCTTCCTGTTCCCATTGTTCGTTCCAGTCTTTGTTCTCTGCCTCGCGGATGTCATAGGTGATGGTGGTGCCGTCGAAAGGGAAGTCGGTGAGGACTTCCTCGAGGACTTCCTCAGAGAAGAGCGACTGTTGGACATAGCCTTTCAGTCCTGTATCTGTTTCCTCGAAAGTCTCGAAATCAGCCTCTCCAGCGAGGGCTGCGAGCAAGTCGCGGGCGTCGCTGTCGTTGGGTGTAAGGGTGAAATCTACTTCGAAATACTTCATGATGATGTTAAATTTTGGTGCAAATTTACAAAAAATAGGGAAAATCCTATCGTGGTTTAGGGTTTTTCCTTAATTTTGCAGTGAATTAATAAGTAATTTTGCAGCGTGAACAATTAAATTTGCAAGAATATGAAGAAGTTATTACTGATCTCAATCCTGATGGGAGCCCTGCCATTCACGATGGTGGCTCAGGACGATGACCTCTATTTCGTTCCCAAGAAGAAGGCAACGGAGAAGCAGGTGACGTACAATGACGGTTTGCGTTCGACTGTCTATCATTCAGGCAGCAACCGCAGTGTGGATGAGTATAATCGTATGGAGAGCAAGTACATGGTGATTGGCAACGACTCTGTCAACGACATCATCGAGTTCAGTGGTGTGAAGGGTGTCTATCCCGACTCACTGTCGATGGCTTCCGACTCACTGGCCGTTGAGGACTACGCACTGACGAAGAAGATGGTTCGCTTCGACGATTACGACCTCACTGAGAATGCAGCCTTCTGGGCTGGTTATCACCTTGGCAGAGACACCTGGAGTTGGCATTCGCCTTGGTATTACCGTTCTTATGGCTGGTATGGTGGGTGGTATGATCCCTGGTACTATAGCATCTACGATCCTTGGTATTACAGGTATGGTGGTTTCTACGACCCTTGGTACTACAGTTACTACGATCCCTGGTACTTCGGATGGCATGATCCTTGGCGCTACGGTTGGGGCTATTATCCCTATGGTTATTATTATAACTATTACCCCTATTACGTCAGTTATGGAGGTGGTGGCAGATACCACAACACCTACAATGGCAATACTGGTACCATCAGTCGCACTGGCAGGACGCATGGCTACTTCGCAGGCGACAGGTCTGTCGGACGTTCTTCCTCCACAGCATCTGCAAACAGCAGTCGTTCTAGCAGCCTGAGAGAGCGTACGGTGGGTAACCATAGTTCACGCGTCAACCGCACTGGAAGTACCAACACCAGAACCAGTGGCAGTGGCAACTTCAGCGGCACTCGTAGTACGACCACGTACAACAACAGTTCTTCCAATGCTTCGCGTAGTACCACTTACAGCAGCAGTAGCAGTGGTGGTGGCTTCAGCGGTGGCGGAGGCGGCGGTGGCTTCAGCGGTGGCGGCGGCGGAGGTGGCCGTAGCGGTGGCGGCGGAAGCCTTGGCGGACGCAGGTGATCACTGATTCAAACTGATAATTGATAACTGATAATTGATAATTAATGAAAGATATGAAGAAGATTGCTTTAGCAGCATTGATGATGGCAGTGGTACTGCCAGCGGCTGCACAGGATACATACGAGAGTGCCCGTCTGTTGGGCGAGGATCTTAACGGAACAGCCCGTTATGTGGGTATGGGTGGTGCGATGGAGGCACTGGGTGCCGACATCTCCACCATAGGTACCAACCCTGCAGGTATAGGTCTCTTCCGTCATTCTACGGTGAGCGGGACGCTTGGCTTGGTGTCGCAACAGGATGTGGAGAAGTTCGACAGACTAGGAAAGACGAATATGAGTTTCGACCAGTTAGGCTTCGTCTATTCCACCCGTACGTCGGGCACGTCGTATATGAACTTCGCATTCAATTACCACAAGAGTCGTAATTTCAACCAGATCCTTTCGGCTGCCAACAGGTTGTCTAATGTTTCGAGCAACGCCTTGTCGTATAAAAAGGCAGAGCTAGGACATGTGAGGAACGGTGGCTATTATCTCGGTTTCAACGACCAAGGTGAGTTGGTAGGCTGGGAGGGTGAAAAAAGCGACTACCGTGCACAGACCTTCAGCACCTTGGATTACCTGAACGCCAACTCCGTGTTGCTCGATGCTGACTATGAGTATCTGATGTCCTTGGAAAAACCCCAATCCTATATCTTCGACCTGGCAGCCGATGGGTTTGCCTTTGACCGTGCGCACAGAGGCTGGATCAACGATTTCGACTTCAACATCAGTGGCAACGAGAACGACCGGTTCTTCTGGGGAATCACCGTCGGTATTCACCACGTGAACTATAAGGGCTACTCGCAATATAGCGAGGGTATGGTCACAAGTAAAGGTCAGGATGCAGGTGTCATCTCTTACGGTGACGAGAGGAAGATCAAGGGTTATGGTGCCGACATCACTGGTGGTGTCATCTTCCGCCCCGTCGAGACCTCTCCCTTCCGTATCGGTCTGTATGTCTCTACTCCCACCTTCTATGATCTCAAGTCCATCAACTTTACGGAGATTGTGAACGGCAGCGACTATGGTTGCTATGACTACGGTGCTGATGAAGAGGAGTATAAGTTCAAACTCTACACCCCCTGGAAGTTCGGTGTCAGTATGGGTCATACTGTAGGCAATAACCTCGCCATCGGAGCCAGTTACGAGTTCTCCGACTATGGTGCCACCCGCAACCGCATCAACGATGGCTACGACGGCTATGGCAATGAGGATTCCTATACCGACGAGGCTGTGAAGCGCAACACGGAAGAATCGCTGAAGGGTGTGCATACGCTGAAGGTTGGTGCCGAGTTCAAGCCCGTACCTGAGTTGGCTGTGCGCCTGGGTTACAACTATGTCAGTGCTGCCTACGACAAGGATGGCTATCGTAACATGATGCTCGACTCTCCTGGTGTGATGTATGCCTCTACTTCCGACTACACCAACTGGAAGGCTACTAACCGCCTCACTGCAGGTCTCGGTTTCAAGGCAGGCAACATGAACATCGACGTGGCTTATCAGTATTCTGCCACCAAGGGTGATTTCTATCCCTTCCAGCAGTATGATGCCAACCCTGTAGGTGCTACCGAGGTAAACAACAAGCGTCATCAGGTGCTCCTGACCTTAGGATATACCTTCTAAAAGGTGATAAATATCTGAATAAAAATGCGGCTTTTGCAAATAAAGCCGCATTTTTTTGTTTATTCGACTGAAAAGTCGTACCTTTGCGGCTTAGAAAAGAAAAATAGTCAAATTGTTAAATAGTCAAATAGTCAAATGAAAAGGCTTTTATTGGGAGACGAAGCAATTGCACAGGGTGCGATTGACGCAGGACTCAGTGGCGTCTATGCCTATCCCGGTACTCCCTCCACAGAAATCACAGAGTATATCCAGGACTCGAAGCAGGCTCAGGAGCGCGGTATCCACAGCCGTTGGTCAACCAACGAGAAGACGGCTATGGAGGCAGCCCTCGGTATGTCGTATATGGGCAAGCGGGCACTGGTGTGTATGAAACATGTAGGACTGAATGTCTGTGCCGACCCGTTTGTGAACTCAGCCATGACGGGCACCAACGGCGGTATCATCGTGCTGGTGGCCGATGACCCCTCGATGCACTCCTCACAGGACGAGCAGGACAGCCGTTTCTACGGTAAGTTCGCCATGGTGCCAACACTCGAGCCCAGCAGTCAGCAGGAGGCTTACGACATGATGGCTGAGGCCTACGACCTCTCCGAGCAGATGCATCTGCCCGTGCTGATGCGCGTCACCACCCGTATGGCTCACAGTCGTGCTGTGGTGGAGGTGAAGGATGAGCCGCGTCCGCAGAACGAACTCAACTACGAGGCTCAGGCCTCCAACTGGGTGCTTCTGCCCGCCTTTGCCCGTAAGCGTAATATCGTGGTGACAGGTCAGCAGCCTCTCCTCGAGCAGATGGCTGTCGATAGCAAATATAATAAGTATATCGATGCCCCCAACCATAAGATGGGTATAATCGCCAGTGGCATCGCCTACAACTATCTGATGGAGTGCTATCCCGACGGTTGCCCGTATCCCGTGCTGAAGATCTCGCAGTATCCGTTGCCCAAGAAACTCATCCGTCGCATGACCGACGACTGTGAACTGGTGCTGATTGCTGAAGAGGGTCAGCCGTTCATCGAGGATCAGGTGCGTGGTGTGATGCCTGGCAATGCCGTCATCAAGGGTCGTCTCACAGGCGAACTGCCCCGTACGGGCGAACTCAACCCCGACTTCCTGAAGAAGGCATTAGGTATCGAGAGCAGCGAGAGTTACGCGCCCTGCGAGGATGTCACCCCGCGTCCGCCTGCACTCTGTCAGGGTTGCGGACACCGTGATGTCTATACCGCCCTCAACGAGGTGTTGCGCGAATATCCCAACGCCCGTGTGTTTGGCGATATCGGATGCTACACCCTCGGTTTCCTGCCACCATACAAGGCCATCCATTCGTGTGTCGATATGGGTGCTTCCATCACAATGGCCAAGGGTGCCTCGGATGCAGGACAATGGCCTGCTGTGGCTATCATTGGCGACTCTACCTTTACCCACAGCGGAATGACGGGCTTGCTCGACGCTATTAACGAGAATGCCGACATCACCGTCATCATCTCCGACAACCTGACTACCGCTATGACGGGAGGACAGGACTCTGCTGGTACCAATAAGTTTGAGGCTATCTGCAAGGGCTTGGGTCTGAGCGAGGATCACCTGAAGGTGGTGAATCCCATCCCCAAGAACATGCCCGAGATCACTGCTGCCATCCGCGACGAGATCAACTACCACGGTGTGAGTGTCATCATCCCGCGTCGTGAGTGCATGCAGACATTACAGCGTCACCTCAAGCAGAAGAAAGCCGCTGAGAAATAATCGTAAATTGTAAATTGTCAAATTGTAAATCATGAAGACAGATATTATCTTATGCGGAGTAGGAGGACAGGGTATCCTCTCTATCGCTACCATCATCGGCGAGGCAGCCATGAAGGAGAATCTCTATATCAAACAGGCTGAGGTACACGGTATGAGTCAGCGTGGAGGCGATGTGCAGTCGAACCTGCGTATCTCCAGCAATCCCATCAACAGCGACCTGATTGCCCTCGGAGGTGCCGACGTGATCATCTCTATGGAGCCCATGGAAGCCCTGCGCTACCTGCCGTTCTTGGCAAAGGACGGTTGGATCATCACCTCGAGTGCACCCTTCGTGAACATCCCCAACTATCCTGATATTGAGACGATCAAGGCCGACCTCAACAAAGTGAAGAATGTCATTGTGCTCGATATCGAACAGGCAGCCAAGGACAATGGTGTGCCCCGTTCAGCCAACGTGATTCTGTTGGGTGCTGCCCAGAAGGCATTGGGCATTGAGTACGATAAACTGGAGGATGCCATCCGTCGTGTCTTCGGACGCAAGGGTGAGGCCATCGTCGAGGCCAACATCAAAGCCCTCGCCATCGGCCGTGCCGCCCAGAAATAAAAATGTAAATAGAAAACATCCAATTGTAAATGATAGAAACTCCTATTAAGAAAGAGATTGTCGATGGGTTGATCAGCGACCTTGGTATTACCGATTTCGCCAAGGCCACCATCCGCGAGGTGAAACAAGTGGCCGCCAAGTCGGAGAAGGCGAGTGGGGTAGAGTTCATCAAGATGGAGATGGGCATCCCCGGACTTCCTGCCGCTCAGGTGGGCGTTGATGCCCAGATCAAGGCATTGCAGGACGGCATCGCCCACAGTTATCCCGACATCCAGGGAGCACCCGTGCTGAAGGAGGCTGCCTCGCAGTTCGTGAGGGCATTCATCGGCGTGGATGTTGCTCCTGAGTGCTGTGTGCCTGTCAGCGGTTCCATGCAGGGCACCTTCGCCTCGTTCCTCACCTGTTCCCAGTGTGACAAGCGCAAGGACACCGTGCTCTTCATCGACCCGGGCTTCCCCGTTCAGAAGATGCAGTTGCAGGTGATGGGCGTGAAGTACCAGACCTTCGATGTCTATAGTTATCGTGGCAACAAACTGAAGGCCAAGTTGGAGGGCTACCTCAAGCAGCGTAATATCTGCGCCATTGTCTATTCCAACCCCAACAACCCCTCGTGGATCTGTCTGCGTGAGGAGGAACTGCAGGTGATTGGCGAACTGGCCACGAAGTACGATGCTATCGTGATGGAAGACCTGGCCTATTTCGCCATGGACTTCCGTAAAGACCTCAGCACCCCCTTCCAGCCGCCTTATCAGGCTACGGTTGCCCGCTATACCGACAACTATATGTTGCTCATCAGCGGTTCGAAGGCATTCAGTTATGCCGGCGAGCGTATCGGTGTGACATGTATCAGCGACAAGTTGTTCCGTCGTCACTATCCCGATCTGGCAGAGCGTTATGAGGGTCTTCCCTTCGGTCCTGTCTTCTCCACCCGTATGCTCTATGCCCTGAGCAGCGGTACCAGTCACAGTGCGCAGTATGCGATGGCCGCCATGTTGCAGGCTGCCTATGAGGGCAGATACGATTTCCGCAAGGAGATAAGTGTCTATGGCGATCGTGCCAAGAAACTGAAAGAGATATTCTGTCGTCATAACTTCTATGTGGTTTATGATAAAGACCTCGACGAGCCCATTGCCGACGGTTTCTATTTTACTATAGGTTATCCAGGCATGACCTCAGGCCAGTTGGCTCACGAACTGATGTACTATGGTGTGTCAGCCATCTGCCTCATCACCTGTGGGTCAGAGCAGGAGGGCCTGCGCGTCTGTACTTCCTTCATCGAGGATCATCAGTATGCGTTGCTCGAGGAACGGATGAAGATTTTCGAAGCAAACAATCCTGTAGGATAATTGCATCCTCCGTTGGATTTGAAAGAGCCGGAAACGTTAGGTTTTTCGGCTTTTTTATTTTCACTTCCTACATGCCAGCCCTACACCGTTCTCGTCATATCCACTTCATAAGCCTAATACTATTAAGAGTTGTGTTTTTTCTTTTCCTTAAATCGCTTCCTTGTCCGTGTTTTGCATCTTTGATGCAAAGGTACAACAATTTTCTGAATCTCGCAAATATTTCGACAATTATTTTCGTTAAAAAATCTAAACGTCCTATTGCCCCGAAGACGGAAACCTCTCAGTCGAAACTCGGGCACTACATTCCGCCCTCAGAAAATCTTCCCCTGAATCCGGGACATGAAATCCCGCCCTCGTGAAATCGCCAACAGGATCCCAGGCACGAAATCCCGACCCCGGAAAACCTTGTCCCGAATCTGGGGCAGGGGATTTCCGATCCCGTAAAAACGCCTCCAAAATCTCAGGCAAGGAATTCCGCCTACAGGGAATCTTCAACGGAATCTGAGGCAGGTAATCCCGACTTTTTTCGCGATACCAAAGGGTGCAGGTGCAAAAGGTGCAAAAACGTTTTCAAAAAGTACAAGAAATAGATGCAAATTATTTATATTTATATATAATATTGATATTATATATAAATATATTATTATATAATATTTTCTCTTTTCCAATTGATTTTTGCATTTGCACCTTTTGCACCTGCACCCGTCAACTATGTCGGTATAAGACAATGTTTTCGATAACTATTTCGTCCATAATTAAGTATTATCGCCATTTTTCTCATGTTTTTCTTTCTTTTTTTTTCGAGATTAATTACTATCTTTGCACCTAATTTTTTATTATTTTTTATCCTGATTTTCTTGCTTATCTCGATTATTTTTTGTACCTTTGCACTATAAAAATGCTAACAATTTACAGTGTATGTTTTTCAATCACAATCATCTAAACTACAGTCTAATGTTTGCAGGCATCCTGCTTGCAATAACAGTGATGTTCTCCTCCTGTTCGAAAGAAGATAATGCGACAGAGAATACAGATGTCCCAGCATCCTACGACAGTCTCAGGCCAATAGGCTTTGGGGAAAAGACTACTGGTGGCAATAACCAGAATATTAGTGTGGTAAGCACTGCTGCACAACTGGCAGAAGCAGTGAAGGGCACCAGTCCTGCTACCGTGTATGTGCAGGGTAACATCACCCTCGACAAGATGCTTCCTGTGGGTTCTAACAAGTCGATTATCGGTCTCCCGGGAGCCACCATCAGTAACCTGAACCTCAACGAGAATGCAGGTATTTTCCTGTTGGATGGCAGCAATAATGTCATCATCCGCAACCTGACCCTGCTCGGTCCTGGTGCCTACGATATTGATGCCAACTATAGCGATAATATCAGTTTGATTGGTGCAAAGAACGTATGGGTGGATCACTGCGACATACAAGATGGCATCGATGGCAATTTCGACATCGTGGAAGGCTCTGACAGCATCTGCGTCAGTTGGACTCGCTTCCGTTACCTCCTTGAACCGTTTTCGGGAGGTAGCGGCGGAAACGATGACCACCGCAACAGCAACCTGATAGGCAACAGTAACAACACTGCTGATTTGGATGAAGGCCGTCTCAACTGCACGTTTATCTGCTGCTGGTGGGGAGAAGGATGTTCTGAGCGTTGTCCGCGCGTTCGTTTTGGCAACGTACATGTGGTCAACTGCCTTTATGACGGTAATGACTATAAATACTGTGTCGGTTACGGCGTCTATTCCAATATCTATGTAGAGAACTGCGCTTTCACTAGCAATACGGCAAGGGAGAATGCATTGATAGACTATCGTGGCGACAAGGATTTCAACATCAAGGTTGTGGGGTGCCTGGGAGTAGATGATATTGAGTTGTCACAAGGCGACCGTGGGCAGTTCATACCCACCTATGGCTACAGTGCCATCAATTCCGATATCGTGGCATCCGTCCTGAGGAATGGCGATTCTGGTGCTGGTCCTACCCTTGACATCAAGCCTTAGTCTTCGCTCAATTATCATTACCTTTGCAGTTATAATATAGAACAAGGTGAAAAAAATGGTTATCAGCCGACTGGTTTTTATACTCTGTTGTATGCTCATACTGACGACTTCTGCTTCTGCCCAGAAGAAGCAGATCAGTGATGCGCGAGCCTACCTGAAAAGCGGTAAGAATCTCGACAAGGCGGAGAAACTGATGACCGACCTGTTGGAGGACTCTGCCAACCAAGATAACAAACGTATCTATGAGATATGGCTCCAGAGCGTGCAGAAACAGTATGAGCAGGCCAACGAGCGGTTCTATTTGAAGCAGAAACAGGACACGGCGCAGTTCTTCAACCTCACGCATAAGATGTTCACCATCGCCTTCCGTCTCGACTCGCTCGACATGATGCCCGACAAGAAGGGTAGGGTGGCACCCGAACTGAGGAAGGACGTGGCGAAGGATATGATCGGCTACAGGCCGAACCTCTTCTACGGGGGTGCCTACTTCGTCAGGAAGAGCGAATTCCAGAAAGCCTTCGACTATTTTGAGACTTACATCAACTGCACCAGTCAGCCTCTTTTCACAGGTTACGACCAGTTCTTTTCTGATGACCGCAGGGATGAGGCTTCTTATTGGGCTTGTTATTGCGGTTACAGGATGAACGACCCTGTGCTGACCCTGCGACACCGGGAACTGGCTCTCCGCGACACCACGAGGCGCGACCGTACCTATCAGTTCATTGCTGAAGCATGGAAGATGCTAGGGGACGACTCGACATATGTGGCCACGCTCCAGAAAGGTTTTGAGGATTATCCGACATCGAACTATTTCTTCCCCCGTCTGATGGACGCCTACACGCAGCAGCGGCAGTACGAGAAATGTCTGGCAGTAGTCGATGAGGCACTGGAGGCTGACTCGCTGAACGAACTGTACCTTTATGCCAAGTCGAACGTGCTGATGCAACTGGAACGCTATGCGGAGAGTCTTTCTGTCACCGACAGGTTGCTGATGCTTAACGATAATCAGGCGGATGCCTACTATAACGGTGGTTCTGCCTATCTGAACATCGCCCTGCGTATGGATCCGCAGCGTCATAAGAAACAGGTAAGAGACATGTATCATAAAGCCTTACCCTATATGGAGAAATACCGTGCGCTGGCACCTCAGGAAAAGGAGAAATGGGGTCCTGCACTCTATCGCATCTATTTCAACCTGAACATGGGGAAGCAGTTTGATGAGATAGACAAAATCTTAAAGAAATAAAAAAGATACCCCACATTGATATACCTTTGCGGATTTATTTGTAATTTTGTAGGTTAGAAGACAATTCAATCTAAAACAAATAAAAACGTAAGGACTATGGCAGATAATGCACAGTTGATTGCCCAGTGCGAGGCAGTCGCAAAAGAATGGCTCTCTCCGGCCTTTGACGAGGAGACACGTAAGGAAGTTCAGGCAATGCTTGACAACCCCGATAAGACAGCTCTTATCGATGCTTTCTATCAGAACTTGGAGTTTGGTACAGGTGGACTCCGTGGTATCATGGGAGCCGGTACGAACCGTATGAACAAGTACATCGTGGGTATGGCCACACAGGGATTCGCCAACTATATCAACAAGGCATTCCCTGGCAAGCAGAGTGCAGTGGTGGTTGGACACGACTGTCGTAACAACGGACGGATGTTCGCTGAGACGGTGGCTGACATCTTCTCTGCCAACGGTATCAAGGTATATCTCTTCGAGAGTCTGCGTCCGACGCCTGAGATCTCGTTTGCCATCCGTCAACTCGGTTGTCAGGCTGGTGTCAACGTCACCGCTTCTCATAATCCCCGTGAGTACAATGGTTACAAGGCTTACTGGGACGATGGTGCGCAGGTGCTGGCTCCACATGACAAGGGTATCATCGACGAGGTGAACAAGGTGAAGATTCAGGATGTGAAGTTCGAGGGTAACAAGGACCTCATCAGCATCATCGGCGGTGAGATGGACTGGGACTATATCGAGGCTGTGAAGGAGGCTATGGTGGATCAGGATGTCATCATGCGCCAGAAAGACCTCAACATCGTCTATTCGCCCATGCACGGTACGGGTCGTGTCATCGTTCCGATGGCCCTTCGCTCCTGGGGATTCCAGAATATCCACGTGGTACCCGAGCAGATGGTTGTCGATGGTAACTTCCCGACGGTGATCAGTCCGAATCCAGAGAATGCAGAGGCAATGACCTTAGGTATGAAACTTGGTACGAAACTCAATGCCGACCTCGTGATTGCCTCCGATCCTGATGCTGACCGCCTGGCCATCGTCTGTCGCAACCCGAAGGGTGAATGGGAGATACTGAACGGTAACCAGACCGCTATGATGTTCTCGTGGTACATCATCGCCAATAAGAAGAAACTCGGTCAGTTGAAGGGTAACGAGTTCCTTGTGAAGACCATCGTGACGACAGAGGTCATCGCTGAGATTGCCAAGAAGAACGGTGTGGAGTATATGGACTGCTACACAGGCTTCAAGTGGATTGCCAACGAGATCCGCATCAACGAGGGCAAGAAGAAGTACATCGGTGGCGGTGAGGAAAGTTTCGGCTTCCTGCCGTTCGACAAGGTGCGCGATAAGGACTCCCCAGCCTCAATCTGTCTGATCTGTGAGATTGCAGCCTGGGCACGCGACAACGGTATGACACTCTACGACCTGCTGATGAACATCTACAAGGAGTATGGTTTCTCGAAGGAGATTACCGTCAACGTGGTGCGTCCGGGTAAGACGGGTGCCGATGAGATCAAGCAGATGATGACCAACTTCCGTGAGAACCCGCCGAAGTCACTGGGTGGCTCGAAGGTCTGCATGTGGAAGGACTACAAGTCATTAGAGGCTAAGGATGCTCAGGGCAACGTGACGAAACTCAACATGCCTGACACCAGCAACGTACTGCAGTGGTTCTGCGAGGACGGCACGAAGGTGTCTGTCCGTCCTTCTGGCACAGAGCCGAAGATCAAGTTCTATACGGAGGTCAAGGATCCATCCTTCAAGGGTGCTGCCGACTATGAGAACTGCTCGAAAGCAGCCGATGCGAAAATCGAGGCCCTGAAGAAAGACTTGAATCTGTAAACAATGAGAAATCCCCGCTAACTGGCGGGGATTTCTATTTTGATGAAAAAAAGAATCCTCGCATTGAGCGAGGATTTTCTGTAGTCGATAGGGGAATCGAACCCCTATGCCAAGATTGAGAATCTTGTATCCTAACCATTAGATGAATCGACCGAGTAGCGAGCGTAATCAAGCATACTTGAATTGCCGAGTCGCGAGGGAGATAGACTAAAAGTCAATCGACCATTATTTTAAAGAGCGCTTTCGCAGAGAAGACCCCTCGGTGCGGAAGGAGGGGGATTCGAACCCCCGGTACGGGAACCCGTACGGCAGTTTAGCAAACTGCTGGTTTCAGCCACTCACCCATCCTTCCAAAAGGAGGTTTTGTGCTTCAACCGTGGGGTTATCTCCTTGATT
>JAGCPK010000077.1 GCA_017965725.1 Prevotella sp. | reverse complement strand
TGCACTGCGCCGGCTATTAATGTGAAAGAAAGTGACAAGGCTTACACTGTTGAGGTTGCTGCACCGGGCATGAAAAAGGAGGACTTCAATGTGCACATCAATGATGAGGGTAACCTGATTATCAAGATGGAGCAGAAGGTAGAGAAGAAGGATGAGGATAAGAATACACGCTATCTGCGCCGTGAGTTTTCTTACTCAAAGTATGAGCAGACGTTGATTCTGCCTGACGATGTTAAGAAGGAGGATATTTCTGCCAAGGTTGAGCACGGTGTCCTTACCATTGAACTCCCCAAGGTCATTGAAGAGAAAGTGAAGGTGTCAAGACAGATTGATATTGCATGAGTTTTAGGTTTTAGTTGTTGTTGACAAATCCCCTGACGCGATGTCGGGGGATTTTTTTGTGCTAAAAGCAAAAAAAACAGAAGATTATGTAGGTGTTTTAAGGATTTTTTGTATCTTTGTAGCGTGTTTTTGACACTGAGACCCCAAAACGAGAATATTAACAACTAAAATTAAAAAACAATATGAAAGCGAAGATTTCAATGACATGGGTTGTGGCTATTGCGACAGTGGCCAGTGGTCTGACTTCGTGTGGCCTTGACTTGCCTAAGGAAGTCCAGACATCGTTTGAGACAATGACAGTGGAGAAAAAAGACATTACGGTGCCGCTGAAATTCAGTGCCAAGTTGAAGGGACAGACGGATGTGACCATCACGCCTCAGGTAAGTGGACAGTTGATGAAGATCTGTGTGAGCGAAGGTCAGCAGGTGAAGAAGGGACAGACACTCTTTATCATCGACTCACGTAACGCCCAGTTGGAACTGGAGGCTGCTCAAGCCAATTTGCAGGCTGCTCTTGCCTCAGAGAACTCTGCAAAACTGGAGTATGAGTCTAACAAGAACTTGTTTGACAAAAGGATTGTGAGCAGTTATATGCTCAGCAATAGCGAGAACTCTTACAAGCAGGCAAAAGCTGCTGTTGCTCAGGCTCGGGCATCAGTTAACCGTGCTAAGGTGAATCTTGGTTTCTGTACCATTACTGCACCTGTGACGGGTGCCATCGGTGATATTCCTGTTCGTGCAGGCGATCAGGTGTCTCAGGCTACGCGCATGACCGTTGTCAGCGGAAATACAACGATGGAAGCTGAGTTCTCGGTGTCAGAGGCACTCATCGAGGAATCTGTATCATCCGGTCTGACCAAGGCAGATAGGGAAAAGTATATGGCTAATCTGCCGTCCGTAACTTTTGTGATGAAAAACGGAACGGAATACCCGCATAAGGGACGTGTCACCAGTCTGACAGGTGTGGTGGATGCAGCCACAGGTTCATTAGGCGTTAAGGCATCGTTCCCCAATCCCGATGGCCATCTCTTCTCTGGCATTCAGGGTACGGTCGTGCTCCCGTATGACGAGAAAGATGTCATGGTGATCCCACAAGTAGCGGTGGTGAAACTCCAGGACAAGCAATTGGTCTACAAGGTACAGCCCGACAGCACGGCAACTGCTATTGCGGTGAAGACAGCTGATGTCGGCAATGGTGAGGATGTCGTTGTTCTCAGTGGGCTCAACGTTGGCGACAAAATTGTGACCATTGGTGCGAATAATTTACAGGAAGGCCAGAAGGTGCTGTTCCCAGAGGAAGTTAAAAGTGAAAAGTGAAAATTGAAAAATTTGCTTCCGCATGAAAAATAATATATTCATTAATCGATACGTGATGGCTTGTGCCATCAGTATCGTCATTGCGCTGGTAGGCTTCATCTCGATGAAGTCGCTTTCCATTGAGCAATATCCCAACATCGCGCCGCCTCAAGTGATGGTGATAACCTCCTATACGGGTGCTGATGCGAACACCATCATGAAGTCCGTCATCCAGCCGTTGGAGGAGAGTATCAATGGTGTTCCTGGCATGACCTATATGACCTCGAAGTCCTCGTCTACAGGCGATGTGAGCATCAGCGTGTTCTTCAAACAAGGTACTGATCCTGACATGGCGGCGGTGAACGTGCAGAACCGCGTGTCGTTAGCACAAGCCTTGCTGCCTGCCGACGTGACGCGAGTGGGTGTTCAGGTGATGAAGATGCAGAACAACATCCTGCGTATCCTCGCCATTAAGAGCGTGGACGGGAAATATGACGAAGATTTCATATCTAACTATGTCGACATCAATATCAAACCTCGTCTACAGCGTATCACTGGTGTTGGCTCCGTGACTTCATTGGGTAATACCTATGCCCTGCGCATCTGGATGAAACCCGACGTGATGGCCCAGTACGGTCTGGAACCGAATGACGTGTTCGCTGCCATCGGAAGTCAGAGTTTTGTATCCCCCACGGGTTCGCTGGGTGAACGGTCAACCAACAAATACCAGTACTCGATGGAGTACAAGGGGACGCTGAAGAGCATCGAGGAATTCAACGACATCGTCCTGAAGACAACTGATAGTGGTCATTTGTTGCGTCTGGCCGACGTGGCAGAGGTAGAGATTGGTGCTCAGAGTTATAGTTTCCTGTCGAACATCGACGGTACGCCAGGTACGCTACTCATGGTATTCCAGGCGCCTGAGGCCAATGCAACGGAAGTGAATGCCCGTATCTCGAAGATGTGCGATGACATGAAGCCTTTGATGCCTGCCGGACTGGAGTTCGTGACGATGCAGACCTCAGACGACTTCCTCTTCGCCGCCATTCACAACGTGGTGGAGACGCTGATCATTGCCATCATCCTCGTGATCCTGGTGGTGTTCTTCTTCCTGCAGAACTTCAAGGCGACGATTATCCCGTCAATATCTATTGTTGTATCTTTGATGGGTACGTTTGCGATCGTCATGCTGGCAGGCTTCACGCTCAACATCCTGACATTGTTTGCCTTGGTGCTGGCTATCGGTACCGTCGTCGATGACGCCATTGTGGTCGTAGAGGCCGTGATGGCGAAGATGGAGGGCGGCATGACCGATGCCAAGGAAGCCACGCGCCAAGCCATGAGCGAGGTGTCGATGGCTGTGTTCTCGTGTACGCTCGTCTTCATGGCTGTGTTCATCCCCGTG
>JAGCPK010000007.1 GCA_017965725.1 Prevotella sp. | reverse complement strand
GGTACCATTCCTGTTTCAAACAAAAAATAAGGACTATTTTGCCGTCGCATCCTGAACAACGAGACCTGCCAACATAAAGCCAAAGATGGCGGTGATGTGGGCAAGGGTACCGTTGATTTGGGCTTTCGATGAACACCATTCATGGTTCAGGAGACTGGGGTCGCCTGGACCATTTTTTGCTTTCGGACACATGCACTGCTCTGTGCCACAGGTAGCGTTATGTCCCATATTCTTCAGCAGTTCGTCGCTATATACACACTGGAACTTGCGCTTGGGGAACTGCTTTTCTTTCTTGAACTTGTTGCGAAGGGCACGAGCCAAGGGGTCGCCCTTCACCTTCCAGAACTCTGTAATCTGGATGCGTGTAGGATCAAGTTTCAGAGCAGCACCCATCGATGAAAAGAACTTTGCTTTCGTCTGACAAGCCAACAGAATAAGTGCTGCCTTGTCTTTCAATGAGTCGATGGCATCGATGATGTAGTCGTAGTCCTCCAAATGAAACTCTCCAGCTGTTTCCTCTGTAAAAATCTTCTGCAGGGCCGTAATGTCTGCAGAAGGATTGATGGTCAGCAGACGCTCCTTCAGTGCATCCACCTTCACCAGCCCCACTGTCTTCGTTGTTGCCATCAGTTGGCGGTTGATATTCGTGATGCACACACGATCTGAGTCGACAATTGTCAACTGTCGGATACCACTACGCACCAGACTCTCAGCACACCATGAGCCTACACCGCCTACACCAAAGATAATGACTCGCTTCTGGGCGATACGCTCCATCGCCTCGTTGCCTAACAGCAACTCACTCCTACGAAATATTGCATCTTGTATTGCCATCGTCTATTCTAATTTGGGTGCAAAGGTAGTATTTTTATAGCGAAAAACGGCATAAAATAGTGAAATACCATGCATGCGGTATACGGAATGACATGTCAAGGGGATTGTGGGGGTGTAAAAACCGCCGTACCTTTGCACCCAGAAACAAAAAAATAAGGATAAGAAGGTATGAAGAGTTTTCAGACAACACGCATAACAGCATTCACTTTAGCCATTGTTTTTCATGTATTGGCGTCGGCTACACCTATTATAGGAAAGGTAACCGACGCCGGCACAGGCGAAGCTATTATTGGTGCAACAGTCTATGATTCACGCGCTCATCAAGGTGTAACAACAGATGCTGAAGGAAACTTCAGTATTGATGTGACAGCATTCCCCTCGGAACTGAAAATAAGTTATATCGGATATGAACAACAAAGTATACAAATAAAGGAAGATGACGGCGATATTGTCGTAGCGCTGAAGGAGGAGAATCACAACCTTGAAGAAGTCGTGGTTGTGGGCTATGGCACGCAGAAGCGTACCCAGCTGACGGGTAGCGTGGCAACCATCAGTAGTGAAAAAATCAGCGTTGTCCCTGCTCCCACGCTTGATGTTGCTTTAGGTGGTATTGTGACCGGTGTTGATGTGACGCAAAACGGTCAGCCAGGAGCAGGCTCTAATATCCGTATTCGTGGTGGTAACTCCGTGAATGCCAGTAATAATCCGTTGTATGTCATCGACGGTTTTATCTATCAAGTTGATGCCAGTTCGCAGAAGACCGGCATAGGAAATCTGGAAAGTACACTCGACCCACTATCGTTCATCAATCCCAGCGACATTGAACGCATTGAGGTACTGAAGGACGTTTCGGCAACAGCCATCTACGGTTCACGTGGTGCCAACGGTGTGATCATCATATCTACAAAGAAAGGCAATCGTCAGGAAACGAACGTGCGCTATAAGGCTACCGTGTCGTTCAGTACCCCCTCCAAAAAGCTCGATATGTTGAACGCTACAGAGTGGGCTCGTATGGAGAAAGATTATTTCGGCAATCGAGGCGGTTATACTGACGAGGAGATAGCGCAGCTGGGTGCTGGCACCGACTGGCAGAGCGAGGTATTGCGTACTGGTGTCAGCCAGATTCATGAGCTTAGCATTAGTGGCGGAAGCGAAAAGACCCGCTTTATGATTTCCGGCAACTATACCGATCAGCAAGGCATCGTACTCAACTCAGACTTCCAGCGTTACAACCTACGTGCCAATATCGACCATCAGTTGTCTGAGAAGTTCCTGGTATCTCTGTCATCCACTGTGGGCAAGACGAAGCAGCATGCGCTGAGTACCACACAGCCCGTCAACTACTTCTCGTCTCCCTACTCGGCAGGTATCACCAACTCGTTGACCTATTCGCTGTTCATGCCCCCTGTCGTACCGGTTTATGCAGCCGACGGAGGTTATAACTACGAGAACCCCTACGAAAATGCTTACTTCAAACTGAACGGAAAGTCAGCTAACCCTGTGTCCGACCTGGAGAACACCACGGCTGAGACGCTGACCAACTATGCCCTAATCAATGCCTCATTGAGTTACTACATCGCTGAGGGACTGACAGCCAAAGTGGCTGTAGGTGCCAACCAGACAGATATCACACAGAACTACTTCGCTCCATCCTATACCGCTTTGGGCTTGAATGAAGGTGGTGTTGGTTCCATTGGGCATAAGCAGAACCAGGTGACACAAGGCGAGTTGACCCTCGACTACGAGCGCCAACTGGGTAAGAACCATTATGTAAGTGCATTGGTGGGCTATACCATTCAGAGCACGCAGACCAACTTCAACCTGAGCACAACCTCGCGTTATACGAACGAGGACCTTGGGTATAATAATCTGGGCGACGGCTCACATGTATATACCCCCAGTTCTGGTCAGACCAAGGCAACCCTTAACTCACTCATTGCACGTGTCAACTATACGTTGCTCGACCGCTACAACGTCACTGCCACCTTCCGTGCCGACCATTCGAGCCGTTTCTCAAAGAATAACCGCTGGGGGTATTTCCCTTCGCTGGGTCTGTCATGGAACATTGACCGCGAGCCGTTCTTTTCTACGCTCAAGCCTCAACTCTCCACACTTAAACTCCGTGTCAGTGTTGGTAGCGTGGGCAATCAGGAGATTGGCGACTATGAATATACTGCCAGTTATACGGCCAGCAGCTACGGAGGTCAGACGGCTTATTCGAAAAGTAATCTGGGCAACTCGGACCTGAAGTGGGAGACAACCATTAGCTGGAATGCAGGACTGGACGCAGGTTTCTGGAACAACCGACTGAACGTAGTCATCGACTATTACTATAAGAAGACCAGTGACCTGTTGCTCTACCTGCCCGTCAATTCATCGACAGGAACCACTACACAGCTCATGAACGCCGGCAATGTGGTCAACCGTGGTATTGAATTGAGCGTTGATGCAACTTTATTACAACGCCACGACCTGCAATGGACTGTCAATGGCAATATCACCCACAACCACAACGAATTGGTGAAGATGTCTTCAGACGTTAAGTCGCTCTACAGTGGCGAACTTCGTGAAAGCATCCTCCAAGAGGGCGAACCCGTAGGTTCCTTCTATGGATATGAGTTCCTAGGCATCGACGAGCAGAATGGCAAGGTACTGCTGGGCGAACAGAAGATCTTAGGCAGCCACCAGCCAGACTTCTTCTATGGCTTTTCTACTGCCCTGAAGTGGAAACGTTGGGATGCCTCCATCTCGTTCAAAGGTTCGCACGGAGCCAAGAACGTGAATCTGCTACGTCGCTCACTAGATACACCGTTGGGCAGTTATAACGCCTTGGCATACGTCAAAGACAGTTGGACACCCACCAACACCCATACCGACGTGCCAGCCATTAGCGGCTCATGGGCCACGAGTTATTTGGACGGTCGCTACGTGGAGGATGCCAGTTACCTGAAGTTACAGAATGTCAACGTAGGATACACCCTACCCTTACAACGCATCGCCCATAGTATACGTCTGGCTGTCAGTGCCCAGAATCTGCTGACCATTACCAATTACAAAGGTTATGACCCCGAACTAGAGACAGGCATCGACCAGGGAGCCTATCCCAAGAGTCGTACGTTCTCAGTAAGTGCAGAAGTGAATTTTTAACATTACAAATAACATATAGTATTCATTTAAAGTAAAGGAGATTGTTAACATGAAAAAGAACATTTTCTATTCAGCACTGTTTGCTGCCACCCTCACACTGGGTTTCACATCGTGCAGCAGTAACGATGATACTGATAATGTCATCGGTGAAGAAGACGTGATTAAGACGCAGGATGACGTTTATGCACTGATTAATGGTGCCTATCGCCCGTATCAAACCCTCAGCTCAACGTTCACCTCAATGGTTGACACACCTACCGAGCTGGGAACATCATACCTTGGCAACGAGGAAGATGACGTCACCAAGATGGTTGAATTGAAATACGACAAGACCAGTTCGTATGCCAAGAAGACATTCAACGCCCTTTATAAGGGTATCGGTATCGTCAATGATGCCATTGAAAAAACAGAAGCATCGAAATCGCTGACAGCAGCTCAGAAGGCAGAACCCATTGCACGTGCCAAGTTCTCACGTGGCTTGTTCTACTCTTGGCTCGTCGTACTGTGGGGTGAGGTACCCATTCGTCTGACCACCGCAGATGTCAGCACCCAGCGTCAGAGCATTGATGCCGTCTATACACAGATTGTGAAAGACCTGACCGAAGCTGCCGAGGCACTGCCCACCACACCGGCTGCAAAGTACAATCCCTCAAAAGGCGCAGCTTACGCTCTGCTGAGTCGCGTGTATCTGCAGTGGGCCAGCAATCCTCTGACACTGTCAGAAGTAGAAGCCATCAAGGATTCACGTGTAGATCCTGCACAGAAGGCATGGAACACCGAACGTCTGGAGAAGGTTGTTGAGTATGCCGACAAGGTTACTCAGCTGGGTGTTTACTCCCTGCAGCCACAGTTCAAGGACCTCTTTGGCATTGCCAACGAGAGCAAAGGACCTGAGCAGATCTTCACCATCTACCACGAAGGTGACGGTATCGACCAGCAAGGCAACCACCAAGACCACTGCGCATGGACCTATCCTTTCCAGGAGAAAACAGAAATCGTTCACATCCAGCCCATCCACACCTTCAACGATTGGCCTAATGACGACCCTCGTAAGGAGTTCAGCATCGTAACCGCTATTACCGACCCACGTGATGGCAGCGTCCACTCCTATCTGCCTCCAGTCACATTACCTGTCTATGGCAAGGGCGTAGACCGCAGCACCAGCACCAGTGTTTACACAAGTATACAATTCAACTATGTCGACCGCATTGAGCTGCGCTATGCTGAGGTATTGCTTAACAAGGCAGAAGCGTTGGTACAGCTGGGACGTAATACAGAGGCTGCTACGCCATTGAACCAGATTCGTCAGCGTGGCTTTGGTGACAAGACCCATAACATTGCTGCTCCAACACTTAGCGATATCCAGAAGGAATGGGAGTATGAGTTCATCTATGAGCAGCGTCACTGGCAGAACCTGACCCGCTGGCGTAACCTCATCAGCACCGTATTGACAGTGAAGGACTTCGAGCACTTCGATGACTCTTATGCAACGGTAGGCGGTACAGGTAAGGACGGTAGCACAGTAAACGCTTTCTTTGCTCGCATCCACCGTTTCCTGAAGTCAAAGTATCAGAACATCAACGGTCACTTCTACCGTTTCCCCATCCCCTTCGGTTCTAACAATGAGGAGTTGGGCATCGATCAGAACCCTGGCTATTAAACAACAACATCCGCTATGAACAGATTACAAAGACTATTGTTCATCGGAATATTCTCTACCACTCCCTTTGTCCTTTGGGGCAAGGGGAGTGTAGGAGTTTCTGAGGTCCGTCGTCAGGTGGCGCAGCAGGATGCCTATATTCGCGATATCCGCCGACATTTCCATCAGCACCCCGAACTGAGCGGTCAGGAGGTGGAGACGGTGAAATTCCTGAAGGCAGAACTGCAGAAACTTGGAGGCTTTGACATCCATGATGTACCAGGTAGTACTGGCTTTTATGCCATCCTTGACACTGGACGCAAAGGCAAGACCATCGGACTACGTACCGACATCGACGGACTGCCTATTGAGGAGAGTCCTGTCAATGGTGGTGGCAAGCAGAAAAAGTGGGTAAGTCTGAACAAAGGCGTCACTCAGGGATGCGGTCACGATGGTCACATGGCTATCATATTAGGAACAGCACGTATATTGAGTCATCTTCGCAGTCAACTGAAGGGGCGTTTTGTATTTATCTTTGAGGAAGGTGAAGAGAGCAACTCTGGCATCCGTCCTATGATAGCTGCCCTCAAACACGACGGCATACAGTTTGATGTCATCTACGGCAACCATGTCGCCTCAAACGTTCCCAGTGGAAAGGTGTTTGTCAAGTCTGGTCCTATCATGGCAGGAATGGCAACGCTAGCTTACCATATTGTCGGACGCGGCGGACATGTGTCTCGCCCAGACAAGTCCGTCAATCCCGTGTTTGCTGCTGCCGATGTGCTTACCTCTATTTCTGTTGCCTGGAACAATCAGCGCGATTTGGAGAAGTTAGTGACATTGGGCGTAACACAATTAGAGGGTGGCAAGGTGTATAACGTTATCCCCAATGAGGTTTTCATAGGCGGTTCGCTACGCTTTTTTGATGGTGAGGCAGGCAAGCACGCGCTGAACTTGGTGAAAAGTGTGTCTGAACATGTGGCAGCAGCCCATGATTGTACGGTAAGCTATACCGACCGAATGAAGGTGGACCTGCCCCCCGTTTCCAACGACACCACCTATACGACGTATGCGCAACAGCAGATAGAAACGCTTTATCCTGATCGTGTCACTGACGATGCCCAATATGTTTGGTATGGTTCAGAAACTTTTGCACTCTACAGTCAGCTGGCTCCCACCGTCTTCACGCTGGTGGGTGTGAATAACCCAGAAGTAGGAAGTACCGCCCAACACCATAATGACAAGTTTGATCTTGATGAAGACGCACTCCAATATGGCGTTGGTGCCATGACGCAATTTGTAGTAGGGCTATCGCAATGATAGCCCTTTTTTATTGCCTATTCCTACTAATGCCAAATGTTTGGTATGCGAAATGCCATAAAAAGGCGATTGTGGGAGCGCGGAAATCACCGTACCTTTGCACTCGTTAAACATATAAAAACAGAGTAAGGATATGAAAAAGGTAATGAGATTGTTTTTCGCAACAGCCGTTCTAATGGGATTGGTCTCCTGCAACTCGAATGATGATTTTGGAGCTCAAAGCATTGAGATTCCAGGTATAACGATTGACGAAAGTGATGCAGACTGCTGCTCTGCCGAGGAGGCGCTGGCTGTCTATAACTTCCTACAGACCGTGAAGCCGATAGAAGGTATCGAATTGCTAGTTGATGGTCAGTATAAGGTAAAGGTCTATTCTCGTACAGGTACGCTGCATACAGGCTATAATGACCTCTATTTTGTAGCAACGAAAGCATTATCTGGTAATTACATCAAGTTCTTGGATATCACGAACCTCACGCCGCTTATGTTCATGAGCAAAATGAATATGTATCACAGCACTCCTACATCAAGTGAGGTAGCTACATCCGACATCAATTTGGTCGCAGTGAAGCACGGCTGGATATCGTTCGTCATGAATAGCAGCGAAGCTGGTTCATGGTCGCTAGCCTTTGATGTAGAGGTGCTGAAGAGAAAGGGCAATCTCGAAGCAACAACCATTACTGTCGGTGCCCTGCCTGAGGGACAACAATGGCTGAAATCGTTCAAGGCGGGTGATGATACCTACTATCTCTCACTGGTGAATCCTACCGATTGGAAGACAGGTACGAACACTATCACTGCATACGTATCAAAGAAGAACACCCCTGCAAAAATACCCTATGGACTCGCCGAAGAGCAGTTTACTATCGAGATTGACCCGCGCATGCCAGACATGGGTAATCACTCGTCGCCCAACAACGTAGCGCTGACCCGTAAGAATGATGGCAGCTATCAAGGTAGCATTAATCTGACGATGACGGGGAGATGGCGCATCCACCTGACGGTGAAGGACGCACAAGGCAACATAGTGGCTGGTGGCGATGACCTTAGTGACGGCTTTAGTTCACTTTTCTGGGAAACAACGATCTAATTTAAGAACTAAAAGTTAGAAAATGCTGGAAACTGTTTTGCTATCCACCATACTTTTGTCAGATACGGTGACCACCGACAAGGCACAAAACCTTGATGAGGTGGTCATCGTTTCAGAAGCGGGACGTGGACAGAAACGATCGGTGAAGGGACAGGTGGCCAGTATCGATGAACACCTGAAGGAACTGAAGAACGTCAGTCTGGTGCGTCGTGGCTCGTATGCCTGGGAACCTGTGGTGAACAACATGGCGATGGAACGTGTGTCAACCACCATCGACGGCATGAAGATATTCTATGCCTGCACGGACAAGATGGACCCTGTGACGAGCTATGTGGAGAGCAGCAACCTGCAGAGCATCCTGCTGAACTCAGGATTGAACGGCAATCCGCAGGCTACTGGTAACATTGGTGGTTCACTGGATCTGAAACTGCGCAAGGCAGGGTTCTTATATCATCCTGAATGGAAGCTAGGTGCCGATGCAGGTTGCGAGAGTAATGGCCATCTGCAGGTGTATGGTGGTGAGGCATCGTACTCCTCTAAGTCATTCTACACCAATGGAGGCGTCTTCTACCGTCATGCCGACAACTACAAGGAAGGTGGTGGCAGAGAAGTTTCGTTCTCACAGTTCCAAAAGGTCAACGCCTTCGACAACTTCGGTTTTCGTTTTTCGCCACAGGATGCCATTGAGGGTACGTTTATCTTCGACCGTGCCACCAATGTGGGCTACCCTGCCCTGAATATGGACGTGGCAAAGGCCGAGGCTTTTATCACTTCCCTGTCATACAAGCGACTGTGGGAGGAGCGACTGGTGCAGTCGTGGGAGACGAAGGTGTATTACAATCACATCACCCACGTGATGGACGACACCACGCGCCCTGATGTTCAGATTCACATGGATATGCCTGGCAAGAGTTGGACGACGGGATTGTACAGTCTGGTACGAGCTAGCAAGGGGGTCCATGAACTGACAGCCAACTACGACCTCTACTACAATCGTCTGTTTGCCGACATGACAATGTATCCTGGCGGCGCAGCACCTATGTATATGGTGACGTGGCCCGACGTAGGGACACTGAATACAGGTGTGGCGCTCAGTGACCGCATCCGACTGGGCTCTGCCCACACACTGAACATATCAGCAAAGGTGGCATGGCAACACCAGCGACTGAACAACGAGGAGGGCTATCATGCACTGAGCGTCTTCTTCCCAGGCATGCAGCAGCAGTACCACCAGACAACAGGTCGCATCGCAGCGAATTATCAATTATCCATTGTCAATTCTCAATTGTCAATCGGCGCCGGTTGGGGCAGTCGTGCACCCACGGTGACGGAGGCCTACGGTTACTATCTGAACAACACCTTCGACCAGTATGACTACATTGGCAACCCACGCTTGAAGAACGAGAGTGCGATAGAGGTAAATGCTGGTTATCAGGTTTCAAGTTCCAAGTTTCAGGTTTCAGGTGACATCAACGCATTCTTCTTCTCCAACTACATCATCGGACAGTTCGAGGACCGTCTCAGTGCGATGACCGTTGGCGCTGAGGGTGTCAAGGTTTATGGCAACATCTCGCATGCCACGATAGCCAATTTCTCGCTGACTACGCAATGGAAGATACAGCCCTGGCTGACGTGGAACACGCGATTGGGATATGCCTTGGGACAAGACGATGAGGGTGAGTCGCTCCCCATGATTTCGCCCTTCTCATACACCACGAGTGTGGGTGTCCACTTCGGCCGTTTCCAAGGCAAGGCTGAGGTGCATGGCAACGCCAGACAAACGAGATACGGCAAGAAGTATGGCGAGACGGAAACACCGGCATGGACTATCGTCAGCTTCTCGGCCAATTATCAGTTTTCAATTATCAATCATCAATTAGCTTTGCGCTTTGGCATCGAGAATCTCTTCGACAAACGTTACACCACCTATGCTGACTGGTGCGATATTCCGCAAAAGGGACGCAATATATATATGAATCTTTCGTTTGAACTATAAGATGAAGAAAGCGATTATTTGGATTGGAGCACTCATCGTGGGTGCTATATTGGGCGTACTTGGCCTCAGTTGGCTCGATGAGGTGATGAACTTCGTGGCAACGGTCTATACACGACTGTTCCAACTGCTGGCCGTACCGACCATCGTGTTGGCGGTCATCACCACCTTCGCCACCTTCGGTTCAAAAGGTTCAGGACGTATCTTTGGCCATACGCTCACCTATACGTTGCTCACCACCTTTGCCGCTGCTGCTGTAGGTGCCGTGTTGT
>JAGCPK010000076.1 GCA_017965725.1 Prevotella sp. | reverse complement strand
GTTTTCATCTGGAGCAAGATGTTATCGACAGCGACACACATGAAGTGAAGAGTCGCTGCCTTTCAGTGATGGTGCTCTATGATTTGGAACGTCAGCAGACCATTCCGCTTCCTGACGAATGGCGCAAGGCCATCACCGACTTTGAAGGACTATAAAATGCGCAGGAAATAAAGGGCTCGACCACAGGTCGCTTGCCTAAGCAAAAACCGCTGTTGCTCAAGAAGCCTGAAGGATGCGAGTAAACCATGACCCCATGTCAAAACAAGCTGTTGCGCTTATTTTTCTCCAAAAAGGCTTTGATTCTCAAATAAAATAGTAACTTTGCACTCGAATTATAATTCAAACAAGCTAAACGACAAAAATGACACAGAAGAAAACTCTTGCCGCCATACTGACAATGATGATGACGGCTGTTCCATCAGGACAAATGTATGCAGACAATGTTGCTGACTCTCTGGAAATCGGCGAGGTCGTTGTGACGGGAACGCGCAACGCTACCGATGTGCGCCACCTGCCGATGACGGTGACGATTGTGGATCGTACAACGCTGACGGCAGAACACCAGCCAAGCGTATTGCCAACGGTAATGCGCGAGGTGCCGGGACTATTCATCACGAGCCGTGCGATGATGGGTTATGGCGTATCGACGGGTGCTGCAGGCGGCATCAACCTGCGCGGCATCACGGGTGGGGCAGGACAGTTGCTCGTGCTCATCGACGGACATCCACAGTATCAGGGCATCTATGGCCATCCCATCGCTGACAGTTATCAGACGTTGATGGCCGAGCGCGTGGAAGTGCTGCGCGGTCCAACATCGGTACTCTACGGCAGCAATGCCATGGGTGGCGTGATGAACATTGTCACCCGCCAGTTCAAGCAGGATGGCGTGAACACCAACATCCAACTGGGCGCAGGCAGTTATGGCACTATCCAGACAGAAGCCTCAAACCAAGTACGCAGCGGCAAGTTCAGCAGTACCGTTTCGGTACAGTATAACCGTACGGACAACCACCGTCCTCGCATGGGCTTCGAGCAGTACGGCGGCTATTTGAAGTTGGGCTACGATTTCAATGAGCATTGGAACGCCTACGTCGATGCGAACATTACTCATTTCAATGCTTCGTATCCTGGAACGGAGGATAAACCCATGTACGATGCTGACCAGTGGATTACCCGTGGTGTCGTTTCGGCAGCCTTGGAAAACCATTATGGCAATACTAGTGGTGCCCTCTCCGTCTATTCAAATTTTGGACGACATAAGATTGACGACGGCACAGCCGACCCCACTGCTCCCACGCAGCGTTATTTCCGCTCGAAGGATGCGCTGACGGGTGTGTCGCTCTATCAGAGCATCCAGCTCTTTGAGGGCAACCGCGTGACGGCTGGCGTCGACTATATGCACATCTACGGCAATGCCTACTATACGTCGAAGGCTACAGGTGAGGTGCTTGACACACCCAACAAGCAGAGCGGCAAGTCGTATCGCAACGAGATTGCGGGCTATGTCGATTTCCGTCAGGACTTGCTCGACTGGCTCACCATCGACGCTGGCATCCGTCTTGACCATCACTCCATCACGGGTTCTGAATGGGTGCCGCAGGCAGGTATCGTCATTCGTCCTGTTGAGACGGGTGAAATCAAGGCCATGGCCAGCAAGGGTTTCCGTAACCCCACGATGCGCGAGATGTATCTCTATCCGCCCTCGAACACCGACCTGGAGCCCGAGCGCCTGTGGAACTACGAGCTGTCGTGGAAGCATCGCCTGAGCAGCTTCACCTATGGTGCGAACCTCTTTTATATTAAAGGCGACAACATGATTCAGACGCAGCAGGTGGACGGCAAGCCCCGCAACGTAAACACGGGCGAGATCGAGAACTGGGGCTTCGAACTGGAAGCAGCCTATCATGTGGACAGCCATTGGAGCCTGAAAGCAAACGGTGCCTACTTGCACATGAAGAACAAGGTGGTTGCCGCCCCTGAACTGACCGCCTATGCCGGTGCGAACTATCGCTGTGGTAAATGGCTCGCCACCTTCGGCCTGCAGTACATCAACAATCTCTATACTGCCGTTGGCAATGACGAGACAAAGGAAAACTTCGCCCTGCTCGACGCCAGCGTCACCTATGCTGCCACCCGCAACATCAGCCTCTGGGCTCGCGGCGAGAACCTGCTGGCACAGAAGTACGAAATCAATCTCGGCTATCCCATGCCCCGAGCCACCTTCATGGGCGGTGTCAACGTGAACTTCTGACAATAAACATTAAACAATAAACGATATGGAAACAACAGTAAGACTTTACACATTGAATTATGACGAGGAAAAGACCTATTTGTGGGCAGCTGTGTTCGTAGCTTGTAACCTCATATTGCCTCAGGTGTTCCACCTCATTCCTCAGGGCGGTATCATCTTCTCGCCGCTATCATTTGTCATCCTCGTCGGAGCCTATAAGTTCGGCTGGAAGACAGGACTGCTCGCAGCGCTGGCTTCACCGCTTGTGAATCATCTGCTGACAGGTATGCCTGCCGCCGAGGTACTACCCGTGATGACGATGAAACTCGCTGTACTCGCTCTTGTCGCTGGACTGACTGCCCAACACTTCAAGACCATCAGTCTGCCGATTCTCATTGGTGTCATACTTGTAACAAAAGCCATCGAAGCCCTTGGTGAGTTTGTCCTCACTGGTGGTATTGCCGCCACCGTCGCCGACTTCACCATTGGTTGGCCCGGTATGCTACTCCAGATTATCGGTGGATACCTGGTAATTAAATATCTGCTGAAGAAATAGAAACCTTCTCTAAACTATTTGCTCGACATCCATAAGTTTCTACGACTTTATGGATGCCGAGTTTTCTTACAAGTATGTTACAGTTTCCTCAATCGGCTTGCGGCTGTTGTGGTTGGCGAGTGGCCCAGTGCCTTCTGCCGGATAGCCGAGGGCGAGACAGGTCAGGATCTCTTCGTTCGCTGGCAACTGTAATGCTTCAGCCATCTTGTCGGGGTCGAAGAAGTTCACCCAGCAGCTATCCACTCCCACGCTCTTTGCACAGAGCATCATGTGTGTGGTCACAATAGTGGCGTCCTCAATGCCTGAGTCGTACTTCTGGCCGGGATAGGTAAACACGTTGTTCTTGTCGAAGGCCACGATGAGCATGGTCGGC
>JAGCPK010000075.1 GCA_017965725.1 Prevotella sp. | reverse complement strand
CGACTCCACATTATCTCCAGTGTAATAGCGGAGCCAGAAGGGCTTGGCGTTGTTCGTCATGCCTTCGAAGGGAGCCAGTTCCCCGTGTGTCTGGTGGGTGATGGTCTGCACGTTGAAGGGTAGGGCGAGTCCTTCCCATCCTCTGCTCACGCCAATCTCCGTATGCTGCTGGAAGTTCCTGGTGTAACTGATCTTCTCAGCCCAGAATGGCTCTGGACAGAAGAAGTTGTTGTTGCCCGAGGTGGCATCCGTAAGGATGATCTCCTTGGCCTGTCCGCTGATCACGACATTCTGAATACCCTGTGGCGCCATGGAGGGCTCACTGACATAGACCAACAGATTGGGGTTGTTGATACCCTGCAGCATGTCTGCAGTGAGTGCCGTATTGCCTTCCCATATGATGGCGGCGATGGTCTTGGCAGCCTCGTTACGTCCGCCTGTCTGGGCAAAGGCATCATCGAGGGTGGCCCCGCCCATGACATATGCCGTCAGACCGTCAAACCAGGCTTCATTCTGTCCTGGCTGACCCATCAACGCCTCAATCTCACTGGCTATATCTATGATCTCATTGGCGAAATGCTCGGCCTCATGACTGTCAGGCATCATGCCTCGCTCCATGTAGATGTGATGACCTTCATCAAGTGCCCACTGCAACTCCTCCAGTTTTTGTTGTTCCACAGCGGGATGGTTCAGGGCTTGTTGAAAAACGTTGCTGCCATATTCAATGGCAGAAACAAGCAATTGCCACTTGGAATAGTCGTAGATGAGCACTGTGGGATCGGAATACTCCAGACCTTGTCTGAAGGCTACAGCCTTGATGATGACATTCTTCGTGACCAGAATGGGCTCTGAATAGAACGTTCCGTTCTGATTGACATCCAGGTTTTCAGCCATCTGATAGAGTACGTCCTCACTGGTGTCAGAGGAGAACTCCTCCATGACGTATATGATCATGGCGTTCTCTGTGTCGGAATACATCATCAGACTGTCACCATTGAAATTGAAATAGGGCTCATAGGCTTTGTCCTGTGCCCATATCTCCATTGGTATGAGGCTGCCAACTGCTGCCAATAGTATAATTAATAACTTTTTCATATTGAGTCTGTTAGTCTGTGGTTATTAATGTTTACGTACGAACTGTGGGCTGGGGTTGTCGTCGTCATACGGCTCACGCTGACTGCTCTGTCCCTCACCGGCAAGTTGCTGTACGAGGACATCAGCCTGTTTGGGATTCTGTGTTCCTGCAACGATGACGATGAGTGATAAGCGATCGCGTGTTGCTTGAGGGTTGGACTCACAGCGCACGCGGATCTCGCCATTGCCTGCTCCTGCTGCGGGTTCAATCTGCAACCATGACTGGGCTGAGGATGGAATAAATGCTCGCCAGAGCGAGTTGCTGGTGACCATCAGCATCTGTTCACCACCATGGCCGTCAATATTGATCTGGTCTGTACTCACATATAAGGTGATGTTGTCACTGTTCATTCCGTCCTGTCTTACGATGACCTGTGCACTGCTGGTGCCATAGAGCACGTTCAGCGTGGTTGAACGGGCCACATCGTTGTTCAGTTGGTCAACCCTCACGTTGACGGTTTCTGTGCCAGCGCTACCAGAGGTCTTGTCCAGGTGTACCCAGTTGACGCCTGCGGGCATGTCGATGGTCCAGCCATTGTTGCTGGTGATGACCAGTTGCTTGGCAGCATCTGGTACGGCAGCGAAGTCTATTGAGCGCTCACTGATGCTCATCGTGGGGTCGCCACTGGTTTGACGCAAATCGATCTTCTGTTTCAGTCCACCATCCGAGGTGAGGGTGATGGTAGCCAGACGTGGCTGTACGCCGTGGTTCTGATTGGTCGTGATGACCAGTGTTCCGTTGCCGTTACCACGTTTGGGCTGTACTGACAGCATACCGTCGAAGCCACCTTCTGCACTTTCAAGACTCTCGACAGTCCAGGCGCAGTCGGCGGTGATAGGTACACTCATGATAGAGTCGCCCGAACGGAGTGTGATGGCGTTTCCGCCTTCCACAATCAGGATCTCCTTGGCTGGCTTGGCCTCGGTCTCTTCGTCTGACTTACAGCCTGTCAGTCCTGCCACGATGGGCAGTGCGGCTAATATGGCTATGATATTTTTTGTTTTCATATCGTTCTGTCTTTATATATTATAAGGTGTAGATTAGAAATTGAAGATGGCTCCGATGGTCATCATGAAACCTCCTGCAGAGATGTCGCTGTTGTCGGCGATATGTTTGAAGTTGTCATCTTTGCTGATGCCTAATGAGAGAGCCGGGTTGGCAAACAGGTACAGACGCTGCATAGGTGCATACAGCAGTTTTGCACCGAGACTGATACAGTTGGCAGCAGCCCCGTCACCATAGGAGTTGGTGCCGTTGCTGACACTGCCTGACAGGCGCTCTATCTCAAAGCCCAACTGTGGGGTGATGCCCAGACGTTCTGTCAGTTCAATCTGATAACCCGCCTTGATGGCGAAGGTAGAGCGTTTGTATTTCATCGAACTCAGGTAGGTGTCATTGCCGTCGGTGGAGTACCAGGGCACGTCGTCAGAAGAGCCCAGACCGAAGGTGTAACTCAGTTGCAGGTCGATGTTCTTATAGACCACGCCAGCCAAGGCAGTGATACCACCCAGGGAACGGAAGGTGTAGCCTGCACCGAAGTAAAAGGCCATGGGCTTGATATATTTCACGCGGTCGAGCGTGATGGTGTCACGGGTGGCCTGGTTGTGCAGCACGGTATATTCCACGTTCTTGGGGACATAACCCTTCCGTGAGAGTGACAACTGGTAGGTACCGATAGGCAGGGTGTGCGCCTCACTCAGGTCGATGGGTGTAGAACCGTTGCTGATGGCATTGACGTCGCGTGGACGGGTATAGAGGTGCAGCATACCAGTGTGGGGCGATGGGGGAGCCGCCTTGACATTGTTCTGCTTCTGGGCCACCACAGTGAAGGATGTCTTCTCTGGGTCGCAGTCGGCCTTGCGGGTCTCTACGATATAAGTACCTTCGCGCAATTGTGTCTGCCAGGAGCCAGTACCCACATTACGGTCTTCAAACCAGATGTCAGCCTGGTTGGCCACTGTGACGTTCACATCACCGAAATGGTCTGACATGTCGCGCATGTTGACATTCACGAACATGGTCTTGGTGTTATCCTCAGCCGTGGTCAGCACAATCTGTTCTTCGCCCTCATAGCGGTCCTTGATGGCGCGGATGGTATGCTTACCATAGTTCAGATACTTGTTGTAGAGTGGTGCCTCACCACAGTTCTCACCGTCGATGTAGATGTTGGCCTTGGCCACCTGAGAGGTGATGGTGGCGTAGCGGCCAGTACCGATGTCGATGAGCATCTCATAGGTACGTGCACCCTCGATGGGGATGGGATAGAAGAAGTCGCGCAACACTCCGAAGGTCTGGTGACGGAGGATGAGTTTCTGGGCGCGACGTGGCACGTAGAGCCATATCTCACCGGCATGCTCCTCAGTGGCTACAATACCCAGCGAACCACCGTCGAAGGTGAATCCGCGTTCGGGTGTCACAATCTTGATCAGCGCTGCCGTCTCACCATTCTGGTCTTGTTTAGAGGTTCCATGTGTGTTGGCGGTCAGATCGTTTTCAAGCAACTTGAAATCCACAACTTTCAGTCCTTGTGCCATCATACCTGTGGTGAAAGCAAGACTGAATGCGATCATCATTAAAAATCTTTTCATTCTATAGTTATATTTTTAGTTAATTTATTATCATTTTGGTGCAAAGATACGAAAATATTTTAAATAAATGCATTTTTGTGCATTTTTTTTTGTTTTGTATATGAAATAATATATATCTTTGCCATAAACTAAAGAATGAGAGGATGAAATTCAGTTATTTAAGAAGTCTGTTGGTCTTTTGGTCGATGACGCTGTTTGTCTCAGTGTCATGGGCGCAGACCACTGTGACAAAGGAAGTGAAGAAACAGGCCAAATCCATGAAGAAGGAGGGGTGGAAGGTCAATGACAGTGATAAGAGTATAGAACTTCAACTTGCTGACCTGCAGCGCTATACGAGTGATGATGACTATATCGTAGAGTCGGCTTCGCAGATCTCGAAGTCCTATCATCTGGGTTATACCAGTGCCCGTGCCAAGGCGCTGAGGGCTCTTTCCCTGAGGCTGAGCACCCTGATTGCCTCTGACACAGAGATTGCGCAGACGAATGTGCAGAAGGAGGATGGTGAGGCAGAGAGTCAGGTGGCCCTTAATGCCCGTATCAAGAGTGTTTCCCAGGAGACCCTGTCTAATGCCTTCCCTGTGCTTGTCCTGTCACGACAATTGCCAGACGGCACTTGCGAGGTACAAGTCCATCTGGCAATTGAGGTAGATGAGATAAATGATTAGAGAGGCAGAGGGGTGGTTATCCCTCTGCTTCTGTTTCAAAGTAGTTTTCCAGTTCTGTCTTGGCACTGCCCGACTCGTTGGGCAGGTCGCGGATGATACGTCCTTTCTCCAACAGGGCGATGCGGGTGGAGATATCCACGGTATGTGCGAGGTTATGACTGGAGATGAGCAACGTGGCGTTGTTCTCCTTGGCATAGTTGGTCAGCACATGCTTCAGCACATTCTGTGACGATGGGTCAAGGAAGTTGAAGGGCTCGTCGAGGATGACCAGTTTTGGGGTCATAAACAGGGCGGCGATGATGCCCACCTTCTGTTTGTTTCCTGCCGAGAGGTTACGGATGAGTTTCTTCTGTCCGAAGATCTCGTCGCCGGCCAGTCGTTCATAGGGTTTGAGTCGCTCGTTCACCTCTTCCTGTGGGATGTTATTGACTTTCCCGAGGAAAGCGAAATACTCCTCTGGGGTGAGGAAGTCGATGAGGAAGCCCTCATCGACGTATGCACCCGTCTCGTCCTTCCAGTCCTCGCTCTCTGCAGGATTGATGTTGTCGATGCTCACAGTGCCCTCGTCAGGCTTGAGCAGGTCGAGGATCATGCGGAAGAGCGTGGTCTTTCCAGCCCCGTTATTACCTACGAGACCAAGGATATCCCCGTCGTTGATGGTGAACGCTGGGATATCACAGGCTGTCGTCTCGCCAAATGCCTTCTTCAGATTCGTGATCGAAATCATAATTTTTCACCTTTTTGATGTTTCACATCGAGTCCGCTCACGCTCGGCAGAGCCCAAGAGCACTTGGCTCTGCTCTCGCTTAATCGCGGCCTTCACCTTTTCACCTTTTCAATCTTACACGATTCCTTTTCCATGGCAGTTCTTGAACTTCTTGCCAGAGCCACAGGGACAAGGATCGTTACGTCCCGGCAACTTATCCTTGATGATAGGTGTCCTGGGCTGTTGGGCGCGGGTGTCATTGCGGGCAGCAGCAGCCTGGTTGGGATCTGTCAGGCGCTCCTCATCGAGGTTCTGCTTGCTCTCAGTATATTGACTGCGCTGGGTGCGCTGCTCAGGAGCAGCCTCCTGCACCTGTTGTACCTCAGGAATCTGGGCGCGTGTCAGGATGCTTGTGATGCGGTTGTACATCTCGTTGATCATCTCGTCCCATACCTTGGCACTCTCCAGTTTGAAGATCAGCAACGGGTCTTTCTGCTCATACGAGGCATTCTGTACAGAGTGCTTCAGTTCGTCGAGCAGACGCAGGTTCTCTTTCCAGGAGTCGTCGATGATATGCAGGAGGATGCTCTTCTCGAACTCCTTGACCACACTCTTCGACTCTGTCTCGTAGGCCTCCTTCAGGTTACAGGGGATGTTATACATCCTGCGTCCGTCGGTCAGAGGAACCATGATACGCTCGTACATGTGTCCCTGGTTCTCATAGACGTTCTTGATGATGGGCTGGGCAACGGTCTGCACCTTTTCCATCCTGCGGTTGAAGTTGCCGATGGCAGCCTGGAAGGCATTCTCTGTCAGTTGCTCACGCGGCATGTCGATGAACTCGTCGTGTGAGAAGGGCACCTCCATCGAGAGGATGTGCAGGAACTCTTCCTTACAACCGTCATAGTCGTTGTTCTCGATGATATGGACGATACGATCCCAGATGATGTTGGCGATATCCATGCCAATACGTTCACCCATGAGGGCATGACGACGTTTCTCGTAGATGACAGTACGCTGTTTGTTCATCACATCATCATATTCGATCAGGCGCTTACGGATACCGAAGTTGTTCTCCTCAACCTTCTTCTGGGCACGCTCGATACTCTTCGAGATCATGGGCGACTCAATCATCTCACCCTCCTTGAAGCCCAGGCGGTCCATCACTGAGGCGATACGTTCAGAGGCGAAGAGGCGCATGAGTTTATCTTCCAGTGAGACGTAGAAGACGGAACTTCCCGGGTCTCCCTGACGACCGGCACGACCTCTCAACTGCCTATCTACACGACGACTCTCATGACGCTCTGTACCGATGATCGCGAGACCACCGGCAGCCTTCACCTCAGGGGATAGTTTGATATCAGTACCACGACCAGCCATGTTGGTGGCGATGGTCACTGCACCCTTGCCATTGGTGCTCTGACCAGCCAGTGCCACGATGTCTGCCTCCTTCTGGTGCAGTTTGGCGTTCAGCACCTGATGGGGGATACCCTCGCGCTTGCCAGTCTCGGGATTGACGTACATGTCGAGCATACGACTCAGGAGTTCTGAGATCTCCACCGAGGTCGTACCGATCAGTGTCGGACGTCCCTGGTTACGCATCTTCACAATCTCCTCGATGACAGCACGGTATTTCTCTCTGGCCGTCTTATAGACACGGTCATCTTGGTCATTACGGATGACAGGACGGTTGGTGGGGATCTCCACCACGTCGAGTTTGTAGATATCCCAGAACTCACCGGCCTCTGTGGAGGCGGTACCCGTCATACCAGCCAGTTTGTGGTACATACGGAAGTAGTTCTGCAGGGTGATGGTGGCGAAGGTCTGTGTGGCAGCCTCCACCTTCACATGCTCCTTGGCCTCCACAGCCTGGTGCAGACCATCGCTCCAACGACGTCCTTCCATGATACGTCCCGTCTGTTCATCCACAATCTTCACCTCACCGTCGATGACGACATACTCGTCATCCTTATTGAACATACAGTAGGCCTTCAACAGTTGCTGGAGGGTGTGTACGCGTTCACTCTGCACGGCATAGTGGTTCATGAGTTCGTCTTTCTTATCTACTCGCTCCTGGTCGGTCAGACCTGTCTGTGCCTCCAGGGCAGAGAGTTCTGAGGTGATGTCGGGCAACACGAAGAGTTGTGCGTCGTTCACCTGCTTGGCCAACCAGCCTGTACCCTTGTCTGTCAGGTCGCAGGAGTTGAGTTTCTCATCCACCACGAAGTAGAGGGGCTCGATACACTCAGGCATACGACGGTTGTTGTTCTCCATATAGATCTCCTCGGTCTTCAGCATACCTGCCTTGATACCTTCCTCAGAGAGGTATTTGATGAGGGGCTTGTTCTTTGGCTTGGCCTTGTGCGAACGATAGAGCGAGAGGAAGCCCGGGTCGAGTTTCTCCTGTCCGTCTTTCTTTGTGCCAGCCTCCACGAGTTGGTTACCTGCCGTGATGAGGTTCTTGGCTTCTGCGAGATTCTGGGTGGCCAGTTGCTTCTGCACACCCACCAGTCGCTCTACCAGTGGCT
>JAGCPK010000074.1 GCA_017965725.1 Prevotella sp. | reverse complement strand
CGGTGTGGATAACACCGGCGAGGAATATGTGGCTCCATGGCTGGAGGCTGTGAAGGCCATCAAGCCCCAACAGGTGATGATCTACACCATCGACCGTGAGACCCCCGCCCAAGGTCTTCTCAAGGCAACACACGCGCAACTTGATGCCATCCGCGACCGCGTCATCGCCACCGGCATCCCCTGTTCCGCCTCATACTAATAATAATCCCCGCTCGGTTGAGCGGGGATTACTATTTTACTTACACATGATGCCTCGTTTCGAGTTCTCGAGGAACCGGACGATGTTCTGGATTTCAGGACCGTCAGGCACCTGCTCCTTAATCTGCATAATCACATCCTCCACACTTGTCTTTCCGTGGAAGAGCAGACGGTAGGCATTGGCGATATGCTTCTGCACCTTCTCGTCGATGCCTGCATACTTCATCATCGTGGTGTTAGGGCCACCGTAAGCCATCGGTGTACCGCCGGCAATCACATAGGGAGGCACATCATGGGAGAAGGTACAACCAGCCTGGATCATCGACAGGTCACCGGCACGGGTGTTGGCATTCTGGATGGCACCACTGGAGAAGATGACACCATTGCCTATCTCGCAGTCACCGGCAATCTTCGTGCCGTAGCCGAACACGCAGTTCGTACCTACAACGGTATCGTGACTGATATGCGTGCCTTCGAGAATGAAGTTGTGGTTGCCAATCTTCGTCACGCCGTCTTTATTAGTACCACGATTGATGACGACATTCTCACGGATGACGTTGTTGTCGCCAATCTCCACATACGACTTGGCACCACGGAAGTTGAAGTCCTGCGGCAGGGCGGCGATGACGGAGCCCTGGTGGATCTTGTTGTTGTTGCCGATACGTGAGCCGTCGCAGATGGAGACGAAGGGGAAGATGATACAGTTGTCACCAATCACCACGTCATCCTCGATATATACGAAGGGGAATATCTTACAGTTGTCGCCGATCTTCGCCTTGGGCGATATCTCAGCCTTTGGGGATATTTCGCTTGCCATAATTGTCAATTTTCAATTATCAATTATCCATTCTATTTAGCACCTCCGCCTAAGGCCTGGTACAAGTTAACTACTGATTGCATCTTATAGAACTGATCCTGCACTTGCGAGATCTCAGCATTGAGGAGGTTGCTCTGGGCAGAGATGACCTCAAGGTAGGTCGTGTTGCTGGATGACTCCATCAACTTCTTCGTGTCCTCCACGTTCTGCATGAGCACACTGACGCGCTTGCCGTCGAGTTCTGCCTTCTCAGCATAGGAGTTGTACGACACGAGGGCGTTCGACACTTCGTTACCTGCCTTATAGATGGCGTTCTGCCAGTTGTTGAAGGCCTGCTCATACTTGGCTTTTGCCACTTTCAGACCGGCCACGATCTGTCCATGCTGGAAGATGGGCTGCACCAGACTGCCGACAGCCGAGAGGAGCCACTTTCCAGGATTCACCAGACCGTTGTTGTTCGTAAAGGCGGCTGTTCCCGTGATGGTGATGTTCGGATAGAAACGGCTGCGGGCCGTCTCCACATCATAGAAGCACTGTGCCAGTGCCATCTCATAGGAATGCACGTCGGCACGGTTGTTCAGCATCTGGATACCTACACCGGTAGAGAGATCGGTAGGCAGACTCTGGTTGTCGAAACTGCCACGCTCGATGGTCTGTCCAGGTTGTCCGAGCAACAGCGAGAGCGAGTTCTCGATCTCACGTGTCTGCCGGATCAGATCAACCTTCTGTGACTGTACCTGATAGTAGGCGGCCTCTGCACTCTGCACGGCGGTAGAGCGGTAGCCGACACGGTTCTCGTGCATGAACTGCATCTTCTCCCAGGTCTCCTTTGTCAACTGCTCCATGTCGGTGATAATCTCTACCTGACGGTCGAGCATCAACAGCGTGTAATAGAGGTTGGCGATGCCCGAGATGATATTGGTCTTCACCACCGTCTGATAGTCTTTGGTGGCGATGAGTTGCATCTGGGCCGAACGCTTCACGCTGAGCAGGTTGCCGAAGAGATCGACATTCCACGACGCACTGACGGGCAGCGAGTAAGCCTTTGTGGCAGGTGCACCGTCGAACGAAGAGAGTGTTCCCTGCGGACTGATGGCCACTGACGGCAGGAAGGCGAGTTTCGCAATCTTCAGTGCCTCGTTGACCATCTGCACGTTCAGGGCTGCATTCAACAGGTCGGGATTGTTGTCGAGTCCCTGCTGGATCAGTGCCTGCAACTGCGGGTCGGTGAAGACACTGCGCCACGGCATATTGCCGAACGACGTGGTATCGCTGACTGCGAGCGTATCCGTGAGCGACACAGGGTCGCGCACAATACCGTCGGTCTGCACCTCCGGACGCTCGTACTTATTATAGAGTCCGCAACTCGACAGCAGCAAGGCTGCGGACATCGTCATCATCATCTTTTTCATATCATTTTTCCAATTCATAGTCTTCGGGTTTTGAATGTGCATACTGAGCCAGTTCGGCGGCCACCTCGGAATTTTCCTCGTCCTCAAACTTCATCGGACGGAACTTCTCCTGCAGTGACTGGAAGATCACGAAGAGCGTCGGCACCACGAAGATCTGCAGCAGTGTACCGATGAGCATACCACCTACAGCCGCAGCACCCAGCGTCTGGTTACCGTTCTTACCAACGCCACTGGCGAACATCATCGGCAACAGACCGATGACCATAGCCAGTGAGGTCATCAGAATCGGGCGCAGACGGGCGGCAGCACCCAAGACAGCCGACCACGAGATGGCCATACCCGTCTCGCGGCGCTCCAGGGCGAACTGCACGATCAGGATGGCGTTCTTCGCCAACAGTCCAATCAGCATGATCAGTGAGATCTGCATGTAGATATCGTTGGCATGACCGAAGATCATCGTGAAGAGGAAACAGCCAGCCAGTCCGAAGGGCACGGAGAGGATGACGCACAACGGCAGGATGTACGACTCATACTGTGCCGACAGGATGAGGTAGATGAAGACGACGCACAACAAGAAGATGATGCCAGTGGCGTTCGATGCCTTGGCCTCCTCACGCGTCAGACCCTGATACTCGTAGGAATATCCGGCAGGCAGCATGTCGGCAGCCACCTTCTCGGCAGCCTTGATAGCCTCACCGGTAGAATAGCCGTCAGCCACCGTCGCCGTCACATTGATAGACGTAAACAGGTTGAAACGGTTGATGTTCGACGGACCGTAGACACGCTCCAGACGACAGAACTCCTGAATGGGAGCCATTCCCGCAGGCGTACGTACATATATATTATTAAGCGACTCCACCGTCATACGAGTCTCAGGCGAGGCCTGGATCATCACACGGTAGAGTTTACCGTAGGCATTGAAGTTTGAGGCGTAGAGACCGCCATAGTAACCCTGCAGCGTGGTGAGGATGGTCGAGGGCGAGATACCGCTCTGCTTACACTTCGCCACATCCACATGGATCATATACTGCGGATAACTGGGGTTATACGATGTCTGTGCCATCTGGAACTCCGGCAGTTTGTTCAGTTCGGCGATATAATCCTTCACGATGCCGAAGAATTTCTCCAGACTACCACCCGTACGGTCCTGCATCACGATCGACACACCACTGTTGGCAGAGAAGCCCGGGATCATTGGCGGCTGGAAGGCCAGGATGGAAGCATCCTTGATATGAGCCGTCTTGATGAATATCTGTGCGATGACACCCGTGGCTTCCGACGGATCGAGGAAGAAACGGTAGATACCGTCGCCCTGCCACAGTCCGCTGAGTTTCCAGAAGAAGCCATGCTGACGCTCAGAGAACGGTTTCAGTTTCAGGATGAACGTAGCCTGGTCGGAGCCCGAACCGGCAATGAAGTTATAACCCTGGATCTGTTCACGGCTCTGGATGGCGGGGTCGGCAGCCAGGATGCTGTCCACCTCGCTGATCACCTGTTTTGTACGGGCCACGGAGGTGGCTGGCGGCATGGAGATGGTACAGAAGAGCGTACCCGTATCCTCCGAAGGCACCAGACCCGTCTTGGTGGTGAGGAGCGTCGTCACCAGCACGGCAATACCGATAATCACGGCGATGCCGATGGCCAACGGCTTGCGCACCAGTTTCTCCACGCGGTTCTTGTATTTGCCCAGCACCTTGTCGTAAGCCGTATTAAAGGCAGCATGGAAACGGTCTATACGCGACATCTTCACCTCATGCCCGTCCTTGTCGTGCGGTTTCAGGAAGATGGCACAGAGAGCCGGCGACAGTGTCAGGGCGTTCAGTGCCGAGATGAAGATAGACACAGCCATCGTCACACCGAACTCACGGTAGAACGTTCCAGATGTACCGCCGATGAACGACACGGGGATAAACACCGAGGCCATCACGAGTGTGATGGAGATGATGGCTCCCGAGATCTCGTTCATGGCATCGATGGATGCCGTCAGCGTCGATTTATAACCCTGGTCCAACTTCGCATGCACGGCCTCTACCACCACAATGGCATCATCCACCACGATGGCGATGGCCAGAAGCAAAGCCGACAGCGTCAGCAGGTTGATAGAGAATCCGAACACATTCAGGAAAAAGAACGTACCAATCAGTGACACCGGCACGGCAATCAGTGGGATGAGTGTCGAACGCCAGTCCTGCAGGAACACGTAGATCACGATGAACACCAGCAAGAGGGTGAAGAACAGCGTGAACACCACCTCCTCGATAGAGG
>JAGCPK010000073.1 GCA_017965725.1 Prevotella sp. | reverse complement strand
TCAGCGACTTTGCCCGGGACAAGAAGGTATGGAACATGACCGACGAGTTCATGTTCGGACGCAGCATTCTGGCTGCTCCCATCGTCAATCCGCAGTACACCGAAGAGAAAGTCATTCGTACGAATGAGATGACGGGCTGGGACAGAAGGAGAGAGACAGGAGACAGGCGTCAGGAGTCGGTAGTGGATTGGACGGCCCCGAAGACGGCTGCGAAGTATCTGCCGAAGGGTGCCGACTGGTACGACTTCTGGACAAACAAGCGACTGAAGGGTGGACAGAACATTACCCTCGAGACCTCGTTGGACCGTGTACCGATGTTCGTCCGTGCGGGCAGCATCCTGCCCCTCGGTCCTGAGATGCAGTACGTGGGTGAGAAGTCGTGGGACAACCTTGAGATACGTGTCTATCCAGGTGCCGACGGTCAGTTTACGCTCTATGAGGATGAGGGCGACAGTTACAACTACGAGAAGGGTGTCTATTCCACCATTCAGTTCTCTTGGAACGACAAGAGCCGCACGCTCACCATCGGTGCCCGTCAGGGCTCGTTCTCTGGCATGCTTCAGTCGCGCCAGTTTACCATTGTCCTGCCTGACGGCACATCGAAGACTGTCGATTACAGCGGTGTTAGTACTGGGGTCAGGGTGGGGCCTTGAACGGGAAATGTAACATACGGCAAAGCATCTGAAACACTGTCGAATATTGCTTTGAGGAAAAGTGCGTACCTTTGCAGCAGAAAAGGTACGCACTAATTTTATAACATTCATACGTATGACAAATTTTAAATCTTTGTTGGTGCTGGCAACAGCAGCGATGCTGTTTCTGCCCACCTCGATGACGGCCCAGAAGAAAAAGGCCGTTAAGAAACAGGCTGTTGCCGAACAGGTGAAGCCTGCCGATGAGAACTTTTACATTTTCCTGTGTTTTGGACAGTCGAACATGGAGGGTAATGCCCGTCCTGAGGCCGTCGATCTGGCTAGCCCTGGTCCACGCTTCTTGTTGATGCCCGCTGTCGATTTCCCCGCAGCCAATGGCCGTCCGGAACGTAAGATGGGCGAGTGGTGTGAGGCTTCGGCTCCCCTCTGTCGTGCCAATACAGGTCTGACTCCTGCCGACTGGTTCGGACGTACCTTGGTGGCTTCTCTGCCTGAGAACATCAAGATCGGTGTTATCCACGTGGCTATCGGTGGTATCGACATTAAGGGTTTCCTGCCTGATAGCATCCAAAACTATGTGGAGAAGAAGGCTCCAGGTTGGATGAAGGGTATGTTGGCCGCTTACGACAACAACCCCTATGAGCGTCTGGTCACACTGGCCAAGAAGGCTCAGAAGGACGGTGTCATCAAGGGTATCCTGATGCATCAGGGCGAGACGAACACTGGCGACCCGAAGTGGGCTGGTATGGTGAAGCAGGTGTATGAGAACCTCTGCGGTGACCTCCAGTTGAAGCCTGAAGAGGTGAACCTCTATGTGGGTAACATCGTACAAGCCGACGGCAAGGGTGTCTGCATCGGTTGTAAGAAACAGATTGACGAACTGCCTCAGACCATCCATACTTGTCAGGTCATCTCCTCCGACAATTGTACCAATGGTCCTGACCGTCTGCACTTTGATGCAGCCGGTTACCGCGAGTTGGGTTGCCGTTATGGTGAGGCTGTGGCCCGTCACCTCGGCTACGAGCCCAAGCGTCCGGCTAATCTGCCCGTTGCCATTAAGAAGATTGAAGTGCCTGCTGATGCAGTGACTGGTGAGAACACCATCCCAGGTAATGACTTCCCGAAGGTGGATAAGCAGAACCGTGCTTACTTCTATATCAATGCCCCACAGGCCAAGAAGGTGATTGTGGATATCTGCAGTAAGAAATACGATATGGAGCCCGACGGCAAGGGTGGCTTCATGGCTGTCACCGATCCGCTCCCCGTGGGATTCCACTATTACTTTATGAACATTGACGGTGTGAACTTCATCGATCCCGCCTCCGAGACCTTCTTCGGTACCAACCGTGAGGCTGGCGGTCTGGAGGTTCCAGAGGGTCCTGAGGGAGACTACTACCGTCCACAGATAGGTGTTCCCGCTGGTTCTGTCCGCAGCATCTACTACTACAGCAACGAACAGAGCAAGTGGCGTCACGCGATGGTCTATACACCTGCCGAATACGATCAGAAACAGGGTCTTAAGAAGCGCTATCCTGTGCTCTATCTGCAGCACGGCATGGGCGAGGGCGAGACCAGTTGGACCTTGCAGGGAAAGATGCAGCACATCATGGACAACGCCATCTATAAGGGCGAGGCTGTGCCGATGATCGTAGTCATGGAGAGTGGTGACATCAAGGCCCCGATGGGTCGTGGTCAAAGCATGGGCGACTACGGTGCTTCGTTCTATCCTGTGCTGTTGAATGATCTCATCCCCTATATCGATGCTAACTTCCGCACGAAGACCGACCGCGACAACCGTGCTATGGCCGGACTCTCTTGGGGTGGACACCAGACCTTCGACATCGTGTTCAACAATATGGATAAGTTTGCTTGGCTCGGCACCTTCAGTGGCGCTATCTTCGGTCTTGACCTGAAGACGGCTTATAACGGTGTGTTCACCAATGCCGATGAGTTCAACAAGAAGATCCACTACATGTATATGAACTGGGGTTCTGAGGACTTCATTAAGAGTGGTGATATCGTGAAGGGCTTACAGGAGATGGGTATCAAGGTTGAGGGCCGCGAGTCGGCTGGCACCGCCCATGAGTTCCTGACCTGGCGTCGCGGACTCCATGAGTTCATCCCGCACCTCTTCAAGAAATAATAGGTTAATGTATAATATAGTAAAAAATTACAAGATGAAAAAAACATTATTAGGACTGGCTCTGCTTATGATGGGCAGTACCGCCACATTTGCACAAGGACTAAAGGACGCCTATAAGGACTACTTTATGATTGGTGTCGCCGTGAATGGACGTAATGTGACTAACCCCGAACAGATGGCACTCGTCAAGAAGGAGTTCAATAGCATTACCGCTGAGAATGACATGAAGCCTGAGCCCACAGAACCTCAGGAAGGACAGTTTAACTGGGAGAATGCTGACCGTATCGCCAACTTCGCCCGCGCCAACGGTATCAAACTGCGCGGACACTGTCTGATGTGGCACTCACAGATCGGTCGTTGGATGACTGCCGAGGGTACCACCAAGGAGCAGTTCTATGCTCGTATGAAGAACCATATCCAGGCTGTCGTCAGCCGTTATAAGGATGTGGTGTATTGCTGGGACGTGGTCAACGAGGCTATGACTGATGACAAGAATGCCGAGGATCCGTACCGTCAGAGCGCCATGTACAGACTCTGCGGCGACGAGTTCATTGCCAAGGCATTCCAGTATGCCCGTGAGGCCGACCCGAAGGCCCTGCTCTTCTACAACGACTATAACGAGGCCGACCCCGTGAAGAGTAAGCGCATCTATAACATGGTGAAGAAGATGAAGGATGCTGGTGTGCCTATCGACGGTATCGGTATGCAGGGCCACTATAACATCTACGGTCCTACAGTAAAGGAGATTGATGATGCCATCACCCTCTATAAGACTGTTGTGAAGCACATCCACGTCACCGAACTTGACATCCGTGTGAACGAGGAGATGGGTGGCGGTCTGCAGTTTAGCCGTGAGGGTGTGACCGTCAGCGACTCTGTGAAGCAGCATCTGGCTGACCAGTATGCCCGTGTCTTCGGCGTGTTCCGTAAGCACAAGGATGTCATCGATTGTGTGACTTTCTGGAACCTTGGCGACCGCGACTCTTGGTTGGGTGCCCGCAACTATCCGTTGCCTTTCGATGAGAACTACCAGCCCAAGATGGCTTACGACTATATCAAGGACATGAAGGCTCCTAAGTGGGATCTGCCCGCACGTCCTCCTCGTCAGCCCCGTCCACAGGGACAGTTCGGACAGGGTGGCTTCGGTCAGGGTGCCCCTGGTGGTTTCGGACAGGGTGGACAGCAGGGTCGTCGTCGTGGTCAGGGTGGTCCTGGCGGCTTCGGTGGCTTCGGCCAGCAGCGTGCTCCATTTGATGCCAACCGCGCCTTCCCCGAGCAGCCTGGCGTCAAGGAGGACTTCGTTCCTTCTGAACTGAATCAGCCCGGACAGCAGTATCCGCAAGTGAACTCGCAGGGTTATGCCCGTTTCCGCATTGAGGCTCCCGATGCTCAGGCTGTGAATGTAGGCCTTGGTCTTGGTGGCCAGGGTGGAACTCAGTTGAAGAAGACCTACGACGGTTCATGGGTAGGCACCACAGCCGGTCCGATGGACGAAGGTTTCCACTACTATCACATCACCGTTGACGGTGGTACGTTCAACGATCCCGGTACAGGTAACTACTATGGCTCTACCCGTTGGGAGAGTGGTATCGAGATTCCCGCCAAGGACAAGGACTTCTATGCTATGAAGAATGTGCCTCACGGCAAGGTTTCGCAGATCCTCTTCTGGAGTGAGAGCACCCAGCAGTGCCGTCGTGCTTTCGTTTATACGCCGCCTACTTACGACAAGGATGCCAAGACCAACTATCCCGTGCTCTATCTGCAGCATGGCTGGGGTGAGGACGAGACAGCCTGGATGACACAGGGTCACGCCAACCTCATCATGGACAACCTGATTGCCGAGGGTAAGATAAAGCCTTTCATCGTGGTTTGCACATACGGCATGACGAATGAAATGGGTTTTGGTGGCGGTGGCCGTGGGGCTGCAGCCCAGAACTTCGAGAAAGTGCTCTGCGACGAACTTATTCCTTATGTCGATGCTAACTTCCGCACTATTGCCAAGAAGGAGAGCCGCGCGATGGCCGGTCTGTCAATGGGTGGTATGGAGACTCATTCAATCACACTGAGTCGTCCTGAGTTGTTCAATTATTATGGACTGCTCAGCGGTGGCGTCTATACTCCAGAGGAGATTAAGGATAAGAATCAGGTGAAGTATATCTTCCTGAGTTGTGGCTCTAAGGAAGGTCCCGACCGTATCAAGTCGGCTGTGGAAACTCTGAAGGCTGCCGGCTATAATGCCGAGAGTCATATCTCTGAGGGTACTGCCCACGAGTTCCTGACCTGGCGCCGTGCACTCCGTCAGATGGCACTGAGCCTGTTCAAGTAAGTCTCTTATTTTGCGATAGATTTTTAAAATTATATAGAAATGATGAAGAAATTATTTTTCGGACTGATCCTGACCATCGTGGGTAGCACGTCCGTATTTGCACAGTGGCGTCAGGTCGATCCCAGAGAGAATGTCGGCCTGAAGGATGCCTACAAGGGTTATTTTACCATTGGTGTAGCGCTGAACCAGCGCAATGTAAGTGATGATGCCCAGAAGGCACTTGTCATCAAACAGTTCAACAGTGTGACTGCTGAGAACGACTGGAAACCCGGTGAGATTCACCCCAAGGAGGGCGTATGGAACTTTGAGAAGGCTGACAAGATTGCCGACTTCTGCCGTCAGAACGGTATCAAGATGCGCGGTCACTGCCTGTGCTGGCACTCACAGTTTGCTGACTGGATGTTTACCGACAAGAAAGGCAAGCCCGTCACGAAAGAGGTGTTTTATGAGCGTCTGCGCGAGCACATCCATACGGTGGTGAACCGCTACAAGGATGTGGTCTATGCCTGGGACGTGGTGAATGAGGCCATGGCTGACGACAATCAGTTCGGTCCCCGCTTCGGCTTCGGACGCGGTGCTCAGGAGCCGAGCCCTTATCGTCAGAGCCGTCACTTCCAACTCTGTGGCGATGAGTTTATTGCCAAGGCATTCCAGTTTGCCCGTGAGGCCGACCCCAATACGCTGTTGTTCTACAATGATTATAGTTGCGTAGATGAGGGCAAGCGTGAGCGTATCTATAATATGGTGAAGAAGATGAAGGACGCTGGTGTACCCATCGACGGTATTGGTATGCAGGGTCACTACAACATCTACTTCCCCAGTGAAGAGCAACTCGAAAAGGCCATCGTCCGTTTCAAAGAAATCGTGAAGCACATTAATATCACCGAACTCGACCTGCGTATGAACAATGAGAGCGGTGGTCAGTTGATGTTCTCACGTGGTGAGGCTAAGCCGATGCCGGAGTATATGGGTACCCTCCAGACCGATCAGTATGCCCGTCTGTTCAAGGTATTCCGTAAGCATGCCGACGTCATTGATAACGTCACCTTCTGGAACCTGGGCGACAAGGACTCTTGGCTCGGTGTGAACAACCACCCGTTGCCCTTCGACGAGAACTACCGTCCGAAAGCTTGTTTCCGTGCCATCCGCGACTTTGACCCCGCCCTTGACAAGCGTGTGCCGAAGGAGGATTTTGTCAGCAATCCTTGGAACCAGCCTGGTCAGGAGTGGCCGAAGGTGAACAGCGAGGGTTATGCCCGTTTCCGCATCGAGGCTCCTGATGCCAAGTCGGTGATTGTCAGTCTTGGTCTTGGTGGACGTGGAGGCACTGTGCTGAAGAAGGATAACGACGGTGTCTGGACAGGTACTACCGAGGGTCCGATGGATCCTGGTTTCCACTACTATCATCTGACCATCGACGGTGCTACCGTCAATGACCCAGGTACAGGCAACTATTTTGGTTCGTGCCGTTGGGAGAGTGGTATTGAAATTCCCGCCCCTGATCAGGATTTCTATGCTGAGCGCACCAACATTCCTCATGGCAGCATGCAGACTGTGAAGTTCTACTCACCCAGTCTGGGTAAGATGCAGGAGGCTACTGTCTATCTGCCCTATGGCTATGGCAAACTCGTTGATAAGAAAGGTAATCCTGTGAAAGAAGGTGCCAAGGGTATTCAGGAGCGTTATCCTGTGCTCTATCTCCAGCATGGCTGGGGTGAGAACGAGACCAGTTGGCCCATACAGGGTAAGGCAGGTCTGATCATGGACAACCTGATTGCCGACGGTAAGATCAAGCCGTTCATCATTGTGATGGCATACGGTCTGACGAACGACTTCAAGTTTGGAACAATCGGTCAGTTTACTGCCGAGGAATTTGAGAAGGTGCTCATCGATGAACTTATTCCGTATATCGATAAGAACTTCCTGACGAAGGCCGACAAGTGGAACCGCGCTATGGCTGGTCTGTCGATGGGTGGTATGGAGACCAAACTTATTACCCTTCGCCGTCCTGAGGTATTCGGTTACTGGGGTCTGCTCTCTGGTGGTCAATATGCGCCTGAGGAGATCAAGGATCCTACCGTGGTTAAGTATATCTTCGAAGGCTGCGGCTCTAAGGAGAATCCTGATGGCATCAATAAGAGTGTCTCCGACCTGAAGGCTGCCGGCTTCAATGCTGAGGGTCTCATCTCTGAGGGTACTGCCCATGAGTTCCTGACCTGGCGTCGTTGCCTCAACAAGATGGCTCAGAGTCTTTTCAAGTAAGATTTTAGAATAAAGAATTTTGAGTTAAGAGTGAAGAAGTTATTAGTATTATCAGTCCTCCTCTGTGGCATGGATGTTGCCCATGCCCAGAAGGGGAATGTACCTCTGGTATATGAGGTCGAGAATACGGGTAGCAAGTTTGCGGCTCCCGTTATGCCTGGTATCGAGGCTCTTCCCGAGAGCCGTGAGTTGCCAGACCCCTTTGCCTGGAGCAATGGTAAGGGAACGGTGAAGAAGTTCAAGGACTGGTCTCGTCGTCGTAATGAGATCTCTAACGAGATCCAGCACTACGGTATCGGCACGAAGCCTGCCGTTCCCGCTGGTGCCGTCAAGGCTCGTATGAGCGGCGACACGCTGATTGTTGATGTCACCGTCAATGGTGAGACACTGACACTGTCGTCTGTCATCACCTATCCCAAGACAGGTGAGGCACCTTACGCTCTGATGATCGGTACGAGTATGCTGGCACTGCCCAGACAACTCTTCCAGGACCGTCCCATCGCCATCATGAACTTCCGCGAGAAGCAGGTGAACGACTACGGTCAGATGGGTCGTCATCATGAAAGGGGAGAGCACAACTTCGATCGTCTCTATCCCGAACTGAAGGACAATGGTGCTTACAGCGAGTGGGCATGGGGTCTGAGTCGTCTTATTGACGGTTTGCAGCAGTTAGGCCCGGAGGTGACCAAGATCGACACGAAGCACATCGGTGTCTCTGGCTGTTCGTATGCTGGTAAGATGGCTCTCTATTGTGGAGCCTTCGACGAGCGTATTGCCCTGACGATAGCCCAGGAGCCTGGTGGTGGCGGTGCTGCCGCCTGGCGTGCCTCCCGTGAATCGACGAAGGCCGGCAGGAATGTCGAGGATCTCGATAAGACCGACTACCACTGGTTCATGGAGAGTCAGAAGGAGAATTTCCATGGTGACAGCGTCTATCGTCTGCCCTACGACCAGCATGAACTCTGTGCGATGGTTTGTCCACGCGCCTTGCTGTTGCTGGGCAACCCTGACTATGAGTGGCTGTCTGATCCAGCCATGCTGGTATCAGCCAAGGCTGCCAAGAAAGTGTGGAACTTCTTCGGCATCGGTGACCGCTTCGGTTGGAGCATCATGGAAGGACATGGTCACTGTCAACTTCCCCAGAGTCAGTTCCCCGAGGTACAGGCCTTCATCGATAAATTCCTGTTGGGAAGGGATACCAATACGAAGGATGTACAAGTGGTATCCGGAATACCTAATATATAAAATAAGAAAGGTGGATCACTCGATTCACCTTTCTTATTTATGCTATTTCTTACAAAAGAGTGTTGCGCTTTTTATTTTGCTTTCAGTTTCAGGATGCGACGGGCACTCTGGTTGATGCGCTCCTCAGTGATGGTGCCATTCTCGACAGCGGCGATGACGGCATCGAAGGCCTTGACGAGATCCTTGGGGCATAGCACGATGTCAGCCCCTGCCTGAATGCAGCCAACAGCGGCCTCTTCAATAGTGTACTGCTTAGTAATAGCACCCATATCCATCGCATCGGTCACGATGATGTTCTGATAGCCCAACTCACGACGTAACTTGTCTTGTAGGATGACCGACGACATGGTGGAGGGGATATCCTCGCCGATGACGTTAGGTGCACTGATATGGGCGGTCATAATGAGTTGGCAGCCCCACTGGATGCCTGCACGGAAGGTGATAATCTCGCAGTCGAGCATCTCAGTCCACGTCTTCTGGGTCTGGGCGTAGCCGTAGTGGGTGTCGTTTTTCACATCGCCATGACCAGGGAAATGCTTGATGCATCCGATGATACCGGCATCCTTCAGTCCCTGCAGATAGTTGGTCACCATAGGTGTAGCCACCGCAGGGTCGTCGCTGAAGGCACGGGGGCCGATGATGATGTTCTCTGGGTTGGTGTTCACATCGGCCACGGGGGCAAAATCGATGTCGAAACCGTAGTATTTCAGATAGGTGCCGATGGTGTTGCCACACTCGTAGGCATTGGAGGGATCGCCAGTAGCACCGATGGCTCCCATTGACTCGTACTTCTTCACGTGGAAGTTATCGTTGTTGGCGATACGGGCCACGCGGCCCCCTTCCTCGTCGATACACATCAGTGGCTTGCCGTTCAGTGCTTTCAGTTGCGGCAGGAACTGTCCCAATTGTGTCTCATCCTTCATGTTCCAAGCATAGAGGATGATGCCACCCACGGGGTACTTCTCGTTTACGCCTTTCATGCAGTTGTTCACCTCCTGTAGTTCCAAGGGCATCAGGTCAGCATATTCCTTCCAATGGATAGTGGTGTCGAGGCACTCAGGGCGTACGAAGAACATCTGTCCCACCTTTTCGCGCAGGGTCATCTTTTGAAGTTGTGCCTCCACCTCATCAACAGGTGTCGGGCTTACAGGGTTGTCATCGTTCGAGCACGATGTAAATAAAAACGCGCCGCAATAAATCAGGATGCCGGCGATCCATAATAGATACTTTTTCATCAGATCTTTGTTTTATTTAATTATTAGGTAATGATTGTCTGGAGGAGAAGAGTAACATAACCTCGTCGTATATATATTATAATAAGGTGGAACTGGATGCTCCACCTTATTTCTATTTATGCCTTCCTCACACGGAGGGTCTGGACGATACGACTCAACTGGTTGGGAATACGTATCTGCTGCGGACACTTGGAGAGACATTCCTCACAGTCCTGACAGGCGCGGGCCCATTTCTCTGTATTGGGCAGGGCCTTCTGGTAGCCCTCGATGAACTTCTGCTGTTGCTCGGCATAGTTGGCAGCACTTTTGTCGGGCAGAGGAAGCAGGTGATCTGTGACGGCTTCGTTGTAATAGGCAAAGTTGCCAGGGATATCAACACCGTAGGGACAGGGCATGCAGTAGGCGCAGGTTGTGCAGGGGATGGTGGGGAAGCCCGCCATCTGGTCAGCGATATTGGCCAGTAATGCATTCTCTGCCTCGCTGCAGGTCTCGAGGGGTGAGAAGGTCTCCACGTTTTCTATCAGATGGTCCATGCGGTTCATACCACTCAGAGTGGTCAGGATGTTCGGGTTGGAGCCCACCCAGCGGAAGGCCCAGCGCGCTGTACTGTCATTGGGACGCTTTGCCTTTAACTGGTCTGTCAGTTCCTGGGCCATGCGTCCGAAGGAACCACCGCGCAGGGGTTCCATGACGACGCACTGGATGCCCAGTTTGTCACATTTGTTGTAGAGGTATTCTGCGTCGGCATCATGCTTCCAGCCACCTTTGTTCAGTGAGGCGTGCGTCCAGTCGAGGAAGTTCATCTGGATCTGCACGAAGTCCCAGTGATATTCCTCGTTGTGGTCGAGTAGCCAGTCGAAGTCGCTCACGTCGCCGTGATAAGAAAAGCCCAGGTGCTTGATACGTCCGGCCTCGCGCTCCTTCAGCAGGAACTCAAGGACACCATTATCGAGGAAACGACCTTTCAGGGAATCCATACCTCCACCGATGCTATGCAACAGGTAGTAGTCTATATGATCTACTTTCAGACGTTCAAATGACTGTTCATACATCCGTTTTGACTCGTCGAATGACCATGAACGGCGGTTCTGGTTCGACATCTTCGTGGCTATAAAATATTTCTCTCTGGGATAGCGCGAGAGTGCGTTGCCCGTCAACACCTCCGACTGTCCACCCATATACATCGGGGCGGTGTCGAAGTAGTTCACGCCATGTTCGATGGCATAATCCACCAGTTGGTTCACTTCCTCCTGGTTGTTGGGCAGGCGCATCATGCCGAAGCCGAGCAGGGAGATTTGCTCGCCAGAACCGTGCTGCACACGGTAGGTCATGCGGTTCTCGACTGCTTTCTTGTCTTTCTGTGCAAGCACATTCAACGGCTCCATCGCCATCAGAGCAACAGCCGATCCTGTACCGATGCCAAGCCTCCGAAGAAACTCACGACGGTTCATGTTTCTTTTATCCTTTTCCATATCATTGTAATTGTTAATTGTTGGTGCGGCAAAGATACGGATTATTTTTCACATCTGCAAGAAAAAGAGATGTATTTCTATGATTCTTTCAAAAAAACTTCGTATCTTTGTGCAGTCAATTAAAAAATGAGAAAAAGATGAAGAAGATTCTAATGACATTAGCCGTCTGTTTGGGGACACTCTCAGTTACGGCTCAGCAGCACAAGTTATGGTACGCTAAGCCTGCCTCCCATTGGCTGGAGGCATTGCCTGTAGGAAACTCCCACCTTGGTGCGATGGTCTATGGTGGAACGGAAACAGAGGAGATCCAACTCAATGAGGAGACCTTTTGGAGCGGTTCGCCCCACAACAATAACAGTCCGGAGGCGAAGGCACAACTGCCCTATGTTCGTCAGTTGATCTACGACGGCAAGGAGCAGGCGGCCCATGCCATCCTCGACAAGTATTTCTTCAAGGGCCCTCACGGCATGCGCTTCCTGCCGCTGGGTAGTGTGAAGTTGAAGTTGGGTCATACGGACGTGAGCAATTACCGTCGTGAGTTGAATCTTGGCGACGCCCTTGCCACCACCTCTTATATATATAAAGGTGTGAAGTACGAGCGCACCGTCTTTGCCTCGCAGGCCGACAATGCTATCATTGTGAGGGTAAAGGCAGGTAAGAAGGGGGCACTATCATTCGACCTCGCTTTCGATACTCCATTGGAGGGGAAAGTATTCCCATTAATCGTTTCGGGAAAGAAACCCTATCTGCATCAGATCTCCGCCACGGTGAAGAATGTGGAACAAGAGGGCATCAAAGGCAACCTGACTGCTGAGTGCCGTGTGGAGGTGAAGGCTGATGGCGAGGTGAAGATTGATAACAATGAACTAGAGATTGACGATGCCACAGAGGCCATTATCTATATCGTTGCTGCCACCAACTTTGTCAACTACAATGACGTGAGCGGTGATCCCACGACGAAGAATAACCAGGTGCTTGGCAGTGTGCGGGGCCAGTCGTATAAGCAACTGCTGGCCAGCCACCTCAAGAAGTATCAGGAGCAGTACAACCGTGTGTCGCTGACTCTGCCAAAGTCTGAGAACTCCACCCTTGAGACGGATAAGCGCCTTACCGCTTTCGCCGAGGGAAAGGATATGGACATGGTATCCCTCATGATGCAGTATGGTCGTTATCTGTTGATCTCTTCGTCGCAGCCTGGCGGACAGCCTGCTAATCTGCAGGGTGTGTGGAACGACAAGATGAATGCTCCGTGGGATTCGAAATACACCATCAACATCAATGCCGAGATGAACTATTGGCCAGCCCTCGTGGGTAACCTCGCTGAGACGCAGCAGCCCCTCTTCTCGATGATCCGCGACCTGAGTGAGACGGGTGCTATCACGGCTAAGGATATGTATGGCTGTCCTGGTTGGGTGGCCCATCACAATACCGACCTCTGGCGTGTGGCAGGTCCTATCGATGGCACTACCTGGGGCATGTTCCCCACGGGTGGTGCCTGGCTGACAACCCATCTTTGGCAGCACTATCTCTATACGGGTGACAAGCAGTTCCTGGAGGATTATTACCCGGTGATGAAGGGCGCAGCCGACTTCCTTGTGGCCTGGATGCAAACCTATCCCGCCAATGGCGAGGTAAAGAATGCCGCTGGCTGGCTGGTGTCTGTTCCTACCGTCTCGCCAGAGCATGGTCCGATGGGAAAGACCACCACCGTTACTGCTGGCTCCACGATGGATAATCAGATTATTTTCGACGTCCTCACCCAGACCATCGCTGCCGCCAAGGTCCTTGGCAAAGATAACTCCCAACTCTCAACTCTCAGTTCTGCACTCAACCGCCTGCCTCCCATGCAGATCGGTCGCTACGGTCAACTGCAGGAATGGATGATTGATGGTGATAACCCCAAAGACGACCACCGTCATATCTCCCATCTCTATGGCCTCTATCCCTCCAACCAGATCTCGCCTTACTCGCATCCTGATCTCTTTACGGCGGCTGCCAACACCCTGAATCAGCGTGGTGACATGGCGACGGGCTGGAGCCTTGGTTGGAAGATTAATTTCTGGGCACGTATGCTCGACGGTAACCATGCTTTTAAGATTATCAAGAACATGCTCCATCTGTTGCCCGACGACAGGGCGATGCGCCAGTATCCTGACGGCCGTACCTATCCCAACCTCTTCGATGCGCACCCGCCTTTCCAGATTGATGGTAACTTCGGCTGTGCGGCAGGCGTCTGTGAGATGCTTCTCCAGAGCCACGACGGAGCCGTCCACCTGTTGCCGGCACTGCCCGACGACTGGGCCGACGGTGAAGTGAAAGGCTTGCAGGCCCGTGGTGGATTCACGGTGGATATGAAGTGGAGCAAAGGCAGACTCCAGCAGGCTTCCATCAAGTCGAATATTGGCGGTACGCTCCGTCTGCGTTCCTATGTTCCTTTGAAGGGCAAGGGGTTGAAGCCCGCACAAGGTGCTTGTCCCAATAATCTGCTCCGTCCTGCGGAGATACAGCAGCCCCTGAGATCTGCGGAACTCACTAACTTTGAGACACTTCCCATCCGGAAGGTCTATGAGTATGATATTGAAACTGTTGCAGGAAACAATATCATTTGTAACTTCTCAGGGGATTGAAACAAAAACGAAAATAAATGTAACGAATAATAAACAGACTGTCAGCTATTTGCCGTATCTTTGCACCGTCATAAGCGACAGAATAATAGAATTGTTTTAGTTATATTAGTATTAGTAGTTAGTAGTTTTTCCTACTTCGGGGCAAAGAAAGGCGTTTCGATTGCCCCGTTGTTGTTTTCTATAGCGAATGAATATTCAAACCACATAAAAATGAAACATTACTTTTTATCACTTTCTTTTGTATTCTGTGTTGGTCTGTCAGTATCGGCACAGACCCTGCCTTATCAGAATCCTAATTTGAGCGCCAAGGAGCGTGCCAAGGATCTCTGTAGTCGTCTGACCCTTGAGGAGAAGGCCCAGTTGATGCTCGACGAGAGTCCGGCCATTCCCCGCCTGGGCATCAAGAAATTCTTCTGGTGGAGCGAGGCGCTGCACGGTGCTGCCAACATGGGCAATGTCACAGTCTTCCCTGAGCCGGTAGCCATGGCTTCATCCTTCAACCCTGGGTTATTGTATAAGGTGTTTGACGCAGCCAGTACGGAGTTCCGTGCCCAGTACAACCGTCGTATGATTGAACTGAAAGGTGAGGACGAGAAGTTCCACAGCCTCTCTGTCTGGACACCGAACGTGAATATCTTCCGTGATCCCCGTTGGGGACGTGGACAGGAGACATACGGTGAGGATCCCTATCTGACCTCCGTGATGGGTGTGCAGGTGGTGAAGGGACTGCAAGGTCCTGAGGATTCCAAATATCGTAAACTCTGGGCCTGTGCCAAGCACTATGCCGTTCACAGCGGACCGGAATATACCCGCCATACGGTGAACATCAACGATGTCTCCGCACGCGATTTCTGGGAGACTTACATGCCTGCCTTCCAGGCCTGTGTGCAGGACGGTAAGGTGCGCGAAGTGATGTGTGCCTACCAGCGCCTTGACGATGATCCCTGCTGCGGCAGCAACCGTCTGCTCCAACAGATCTTGCGCGACGAGTGGGGTTTCCAGTATCTGGTGGTCAGCGACTGTGGCGCCGTCAGCGACTTCCACATGAATCATAAGAGTTCCTCCGATGCCGTTCACGGTTCTTCAAAGGCTGTCCTTGCGGGTACCGATGTGGAGTGTGGCTTCGACTATGCCTATAAGAGCATCCCTGAGGCTGTGAAGAGAGGTCTGCTCTCTGAGGCTGAGGTTGATAAGCATGTCATCCGTTTGCTCGAAGGCCGCTTCGACCTGGGTGAGATGGACGATCCCTCGCTCGTGGAGTGGTCGAAGATTCCTTATTCTGCAATGGATTCCAAGGAGCATCGTCAGATTGCCCTTGACATGGCTCGTCAGACCATCGTGCTGTTGCAGAACAAGGGTAATATCCTACCTCTTCAGAAGAATAAGGAGAAAATTGCCGTCATCGGTCCCAATGCTGACGACGCGCCGATGATGTGGGGTAATTACAACGGTATGCCCAACCACACCGTCACCATCCTCGACGGCATCAAGGCGAAGCAGAAGAAACTCGTCTATCAGAAGGGCTGCGACCTGACTTACGATCAGGTCATGGACTGTCAGTTGGCCACACGATGTGCTGCCGACGGGAAGAAAGGTCTGAAGGGCACCTTCTGGAACAACACGACAATGGAAGGCAAGCCTGTCACCACACAATACTACACCACACCGTTGGCCGTCACGACAGCCGGTATGCACAATTTCGCCCCAGGCGTACAGATCGAGGATTTCTCGGCCAAGTACGAGACTGTCTTTACGCCTCAGGAGTCGGGCGAGTATGTGGTGAACGTGGAGGGTTGCGGACACTTCGAACTTTATATCAACGGAGAACGGAAGCAGAGGGAGCACACTTGGCGTACGACACCCACCCGCACAGCCATTCAGGCCGAGAAGGGTAAGGAATATGCCATTGAGGTGCGCTTCCAGTTTGTCAAGACATGGAATGCCAACCTGAAGATCAACGTGGCCAAGGAATTACCCATCGACTACCAGCAGATGATCTCTCAACTCAAGGGTATCAATAAGGTCATCTTCGTAGGTGGTATCTCTGCTGCTCTCGAAGGCGAGGAGATGCCCGTCAATATCGATGGTTTCAAGGGTGGTGACCGTACGAATATCGAACTGCCTAAGGTGCAGCGCGAGTTCCTCAAGGCACTGAAGGCCGCTGGCAAGCAGGTCATCTTCGTCAACTGCTCTGGCTCGTGTATTGCTTTGCAGCCTGAGACGGAATCCTGCGACGCCATCGTACAGGTCTGGTATGCTGGTCAGGAGGGTGGTACCGCCATCGCCGACGTGCTCTTCGGTGACTACAACCCCAGCGGCAAACTGCCTGTCACCTTCTACAAGAGTAGCAGTCAGTTGCCCGACTACGAGGACTACTCGATGAAGGGTCGCACCTACCGTTACTTCACTGATCCCCTCTTCGCCTTCGGCTATGGTCTGAGTTACACCACGTTTGAGATTGGCGACGCCAATCTTATCGGGACATCTGCCAGTAACCCTGGTCCGGCGTTCACCATTGCTGTTCCCGTCAAGAACGTAGGTCAGCGTGACGGTACAGAGATCCTGCAACTCTACATCCGAAATCTGCAAGATCCTGACGGACCGCTGAAGAGCCTCCGTGCCTTCGAACGTGTCAGCGTGAAAGCAGGACAGACAGTCACCGCCAACCTGAATCTCGAACGCAAGAGTTTCGAGTTCTTTGATACTGAGACCAACACCATGCGTGTGAAACCTGGCAAGTACGAAATCCTCTACGGCGCCAGTTCACAGGATAAAGATTTGAAGAAACTTTCTCTCGAACTCAGATAAACACAATAAAGCCTCGGCAAAACGCCGAGGCTTATATTTTTGCGCCATTACTATGAAAAAATATTTTCTTAACTATCGCGCAAGTTTTTTATCACTTAGAAGGGGATTACCACACCGAACTTCAGATAGCTTGAGCCATTCCATTGAGTCTTGTAGTTGTACTCAGCCTTCAGGGCCAGATTGCTTGAAATCTGATACTCAACACCAGCACCCAGGTTCAGGCCCAGTTTAGAGTCGCTTGCGCCACCGTAATCAGAATCAACCTTACTGCCGAGCAGAGCAATACCAGCCAGAGGATAGATGGTGAAACCGCTGTCACCCAGTCTGAACAGATACTCAGCGTTTACATCCACATTCCAGAAACTCACATGATCCTTCTTCAGGAAGTAGTTGAACTCAGCAACGCCACGGACATTGTTGATCACCTCATAACCGATGTTGGCACCGAAACCGAAGTTCTTCGGGCTGTCAATCATGTAGTCACCATGGATACCGATGGTCATCTTACCCTGCTGTGCGAATGTAGCAACACTCATCAGCATCATGCAAATCACAAAAAATAATTTCTTCATAATCGTTACTGTTTAATGATTAATAATGTTAATTCGCTGCAAAGATATGTTTTTTTCTCTTAACTTCCAAATTTTAATGCCAAAAAGTGTTCTAATTTTCTAAAAAACACCCCTTTATGCCTCAATTATTTGGTAAAATGTTTGGAAGTTTCGGGAAATAGCCGTAACTTTGTCGCGATATATACTTTTTACCATTAATTTAATTTTAATGAAGCGTATGAAGAAACTGGTTTTAATGCTCATAGTCTTAGTGGCATTTGCAGTGAATGCGGATGCACAGGGATTCCTGAACCGTCTGAAGGATAGAGCCGTGCGTGCTGCGGAGAATGCTGTGGAGCGCAAGGTGGAGAGTAAGGTGGACCGTACCACGAGCGAAGCGATGGACGAGGTGCTCGACGGAAAGAGCGAGAAGTCCGGCAAAAAGAATAAGAAGAGCAAGAACGATGATGCCGACGAGGACGAAGAGGTTGAAACTGAGGACACCTACGATCCCCAAGCAGGTGCAGTCAAGAGTGACTTCGTTCGTGGCAGCGTCGTGATGTTCGAGGACGATATGAGTGGTGAGCAGGTCGGTGAGTTCCCCTCCAAATGGGACTTAGTGCGTGGTAATGCCGAGATTGCTACCATTAAAGGTCAGAAGTGTATTGCCCTTGTGGATGGCGACGGCTGGATTACGCCGTTGGTCAAGGGAGGCATTAAGAACTATCTGGGTGATATGTTCACCGTAGAGTATGATATGCTCTTCGACGACCGTCCAAAGGATGGTGCACCAGGCATCGAACTGGATATTATGAACGAGAACGAGAAACATGACCATGAGTTGTTTACCATTCATTATAGTATGGCATTCGACAAACAGACGATTGATTGTGACTATGTCCGTCCGACGGAGGAGGGCTTTTCTAATAAGGAAGGAACATCTACTGCCCATGAGGCTTGTGTCATCAATGATGGCCGCTGGCACCATTTCGCCCTGTCGTTCAACAAGCGTGCCATCAAGTTCTATGTCGATGGTAAGCGCATTATCAATGTGCCTAATGCCAAGGCCGGCGCAGGCTGGCTGACGTTGTGGTCAGGTGGCAAGGATGACCGTCCTACATACGTCAAGAATGTGGTGATTGCCAAGGGTGCCGTTGATCTCTATGAGCGTAATGCTACTGACATCGACGCCAAGGTCGCAGCCGTTGAGAAGGCTATCGCCGAGACGGGTAAGTTCGTCACCAACAACATCCTCTTCGAGACAGCCAAGGCTACGCTGAAGCCAGAGTCGATGGAAGAGATCCAGAAAGTGGCTGAATATATGAAGAAGAACCCGAGTGTTCGCTTCGAGGTGCAGGGCCATACCGACAATCAGGGTTCCGACGCTGTGAACGATCCTCTGTCGCAGCAGCGTGCTGAGGCTGTCGTCAAGGCCCTCGAAGGCTTAGGCGTTGACGGCTTCAACCTCCGTGCCGTGGGTAAAGGTTCTCACGAGCCTGTCGCCGATAACAAGACGGAAGCAGGCCGCGCCCAGAACCGCCGTGTGGTTTTTGTTAAGAAGTAGATTCGCTGAATAAGAGATTGTTTTTGGCAGCAATGCTGCTGTCGGTGTGTGTCGGTGTCGTGGCGCAGATGAAGCGCTACGACACCGACTTTGCATTGTCACAGAAAAAATTTGTGATGACAATGCCCATCGAGGTAGAGCGCGACCAGATCTACCTGCCTGTCACCATCGGGGGCAGGCAGTACCGTTTCAAACTCGACACGGGAGCCAGTCAGGGGGTCATCTATGACGACGTGTGGATGCCAGGCCTGAGGGAACTGGGTTACATCAAGTCGGAGGATGCCACTGGTGAGAGCCGTCGGGTGACGACGGTGGAACTGCCTCCCATGACACTCGGTTCGCTGACCATCAGTGGCTTCAAGGTACAGCGGATGCGACGCAATGTGGTGCGTCGGGGCGAGGACGGCATCATTGGCTTTGCCCTCTTCCATCGCGGACTGGCTGCGAGGATTGACACGCGGGCGAGACTGATGACCCTCACCGACAATAAAAAACTATTCAAGTCAGCGGAGGGTGAGATCCTGAAGTATCGTCTGACGTGGCATGTGCCTTACGTGAAGGTGAGTCCTTTTGAGGGTGCGGAGGATATCGTGCTCTTCGACACGGGCAGTCCGATGCTCTATGCCCCCAACAGCGCACGTCTGGCACAGATGGAAGCGACGGTACCTGGTGTGACGGATCAGATAGAGGGTATTACCTACGGCAGTCGGGCGATGGGACATTTCGGTTCGGAGCATGCCCATCAGATCACGCTGCTGAATCTGGAGCGTCTGAAGTGGGGCGGTTTCGAGTTTCAGGATGTCCACTGCGCCACCGTCCAGGGCGACTCTCATGTGGGTGCACAGATGCTGGAGTATGGTGCGATGATCATCGACCCCTTCCGCAAACAACTCATCTTCCAGCCTTATGACGAGGCGACCTCCTGTCAGGTGCCAGACCGTAGGGCCGACATCGTGATGGTGGAGAAAGACGGTAAGGCGATGGTAGGCATGGTGATGGAAGAGGGCAGAGCCTGGCAGGCTGGCTTCCGTCAGGGACAGGTGATAGAAAAGGTGGATGGCATGGACTTGAGTTTCGACGCGTTTAATACCTACCGTTGGGTCAAGGGTCAGGAGTACGAATTCACCCTGCGGCTGCCCATCGGCGTCAATACCACCATCCGCGCGTTCTGGCCGCTCTATTACAACCAGAAGCAGATAGAAGAATAAGCGAACTTATTTCCTCGAAACCATATTCCTCCAGGCGTGAATGTCTTTATTCTCGCCTCGATAGGGTTCAATCACTTCCAGACTTTCGGAAAGATACTGATGGGCTTCCTTCGTGGCGTTCATAAGGGAGTCATACGGCAGAACATACGGTTCTGTTAATAGTATTCCAGCCCGGGTTATTTTCTGAATGGCTTCAGCCTCTTTCTTTTTCTTGTCACCAGATTCCATGAGCAGGGGGAAAACAGGTGATATTTTGAAATACTCATATTCCTCTAACATCGCAGAGCCTTTCCTTCCTCCTTGTGTCCGGATAAATTGTTCCCATAACCTGCCGAAGGCACTGTTAAAGTTTTTATCCTTGTCCTCCTTTGACCTTTGGGCAAGAGCCTCTATCGAATCCGCCCTTTCATTCATGGCATTGGCGTATTCGTTAATCAAAGGAAATGCAATGTCCATGGCTGCATCGAATCGCTCTGCCAGACTGTTTTGGTATTGTTCCTCCATCTCATGCTTGGCCTTGTAATGAAGAACAGCCCATGTAGCGAGGGCGATACCACACAACGCCAGTGCGGTGATGATGACAGGTTTCTTTTTAATCGTCATAAGTATATGGTGTTTTAAAAATCCCCGCTCAGTGCTGAGCGGGGATTTATCATTCTTAGTGGTTACGGAAGTTCCACTTGGAGTTGTCGCTCTTGAAGTCATACTTGGCGAGGGTGGGAGTGGAGTCGCCTGCGGAATAGAGGCAGAACTCTGTGTTGATACCCTCCTGGCCAGGGATGACCTTCGGCATGATGCGGAAGGTGCCGTCGGTGAGTTGCTCGATGCGCCAGAGTTGCTCATCAGCACCGGTATAGGTTGGAACGGTGGTCACCTCGCAGTTGGCAGTAGCAGCCAGTGCGCGCTCAGTGCCCTCAATCACAATCTTGAAATAAGTGTTGCCAAGATAGGCACCCTTACCCTCTACGGGGCTGACGGTCCAACGCTGGTGGGGACGGAACATATAGTCGCCGATACGAGCGGGGATATTTCCTTCCGGCCATGTACCGATGACATCTGCCAGTGTCTGGTTAGCCACGGGCTGTGGGGGAGCAGCATTCTGCTGTGGACGGCCGAAGCCACCGAAGCCACCGGCACGGGCCACATTCATACGGACGAAGTCAACGGTCAGTTCGAGAGCATAACCGCGACGCTCTGACTCGATCTCAAAGGTACCACCCTTGAACTGCTCGCCGCAATAGGGCCAGTCGTTCTTCCAGAGCAGCGGACGGATGGCCAGTGTGGAGCGGCCGCCCATGTCGAAGTCGGCCTCCCAGTGGAATGATGCCACCTCGACGCCCTCGTCGATAATCGTGCGTCCGAAGTGTCCGGCACCTGTCTTGCGGTCGCCAGCAGCCACCACCATTCTACCGCCACCGTGGTACATGTCACGGCCTACGTTGTCGATATACGGACCCTCTGGGCTCTTGGAACGGCCTACCACGATATTATAGGTAGAGTTCACACCGTCGCAGCAGGTGCCGTGAGTACCGAGCAGGTAATACCAGCCATTATTATAAATAAGGTCGGAGGCCTCACAGTCGATGGCGATATCCTTCTCGACGTTGCCACTCTTACGGAAACCTGTCGTCGGATCCAACTCAATGAGACGGATGGTGCCGAAATAGGTACCGTAACTCACCCACAGACGACCTGTGGTGGGGTCGAGCATGATACCCGGGTCGATGGCGTCCTGGTCTTCCATACCATCGGAGAAGCAGACTTCTACAGCCTCAGACCACTTGAAGTCGGGTGACTTCGGGTCGAGGGTCTTGTTCCACATGGTGAGGATACGGCCTGCGTGACCGCCGCCGAGACCACCACCCGTTGCACCGTAGATGCAGAGGTAACGGTCGCCAATCTTAATCACATCGGGGGCAGCACCGCCTCCGGGGCGCTCTGCACCGCTGTTCCAGGTCCAGCCGTCCTCAGAGATCAGACCGCCGCCACCGGTGCCGAAGGTATAGTATTTGCCCTCGCACTCGGCGATGGTCGAGGGGTCGTGGATAAAGGGTGCGCCAATCTGTGCGCTGGCGGCTGTAGCAAGCGTCATAGCCGCAAGGATACTATATAGTCTTTTCATCTTTATTTCTGATTTAAATTGATCTTGTAGTTCTTGACAGGGTTACCTTTCTCGTCGAGGAAGCGGACGCAGAAGTCGCTCATGCCCGGGCCATTGATGACGGCACCACGCAGGATGTTGCGGCCTTTCTTCAGAGTGATACGGTTCGACATGGCATCGTCCTTCACCATACGACGGTCACCGCTGAGCAACAGGGTCTCCTCACCGTTGAGCCACCACATAGAAGCGGAGTTAGAACCAACGGCCAGACGGACGTTCTCGATATCCTCGTCGCAGTCGATGTAGGTCACGGCCCAGAAGAGCACGCCATAGATTTCATCACCCCATTTCTCAGCAAAACGGAAGAGTTTAACGTTCATGTTCTCGCTGTCGAGGGCATGCCAGGTAAGTGTCTGC
>JAGCPK010000072.1 GCA_017965725.1 Prevotella sp. | reverse complement strand
GCATAGTCGTAGAGAGCCGTTGTCATGGGCGCGAGTCAGTTTGTGGTGCAAGAAGCAGCGCTCATGACTGTGTCTTCCTTCTTGAGAGTCTTGTGGTTCACATTGAAAACGATGGTGGGGAGGTCGTTACCTGCGGGAGCAGAGATAACCACCTTCTTAGCACCAGCAGTCAGGTGAGCAGAAGCCTTCTCCTTAGAAGTATAGAAACCTGTGCACTCCAGAACTACGTCAACGTCCAGCTTACCCCAAGGCAGCTCAGCAGCGTTAGGAATAGCATAGATAGTGATCTTTTTACCATCAACAACGATGAAATCTTCACCAGCCTCTACAGTGTGCTTGTTCTCACCGAATTTGCCACAGAAACCACCCTGAGCGGTATCATACTTCAGCAGGTGAGCAAGCATCTTGGGGCTTGTCAAATCGTTAATAGCTACTACTTCATAACCTTCTGCCTCGAACATCTGACGGAATGCGAGACGACCAATACGGCCAAAACCGTTAATTGCTACTTTTGTCATTTTACTTAAATATTAAATGGGTTTATACCTAAATTACTAACTTTTTTACCTATTTTTGATACTTTTTTTCTGATTTCGGATGCAAAGTTACAAAAAATTTCCTATATTTGCATCAGATTTCTATCTTAATAAAGATTAAACATCATAAATTAGGTAAGAAAGAGCAAGAAAAAAGAATATGCCAATTCGGGGATTGCAAAACGCAGATTACAATTCATTGAACATTAAACAATAAATATTAAACATTAAAGCATTAAAGGTTATGGGATTTGTTAAAGAATTCAAGGAGTTTGCCATGAAGGGCAACGTAATGGACATGGCTGTCGGTGTCATCATCGGCGGTGCTTTTGGAAAAATCGTCAGTTCACTCGTCAATGACGTTATCATGCCACTGGTTGGCAAGGCTACAGGTGGTGTCAGTTTTACCGATCTCTTCTTCAACCTCGGAGAAGGTGAATACAAGACACTGGCAGAAGCCCAGGAGGCTGGCGCAGCCGTACTGGCCTACGGACAGTTCATCCAGAACATCATCGACTTCATCATCATCGCCTTCTGTATCTTCCTGATGATTAAGGCCATGAACAAAATGAAGAAAGAGAAGCCCGCAGAACCAGAGGCTCCCGCAGGCCCCACTCAGGAGGAACTCCTTACTGAGATTCGCGACCTGCTGAAGAAACAGTAAGCAAAAGCATTTTTACCTCAACTAACAAATTATATTATTTAACCATTTATTTTATCATTAAGTTATGGAGAAAAAAGCTCTTCCAATGATGTCGTTCGGTAAAGCCGTTGCGACATGTTTAAAAAAGTATGCAAACTTCAAGGGGCGCGCACGCCGCTCTGAGTACTGGTGGTTCTGGTTGTTGACCTATATTCCCAGTGTCGGTTTCTCTTATCTCTTCAACTGGAAACTCACTATGCGTTCTGAACTGGAGTCACAGATAGCAGATGCTTTGTTTGATCAGGAGAAGCAAGATGCCCTGCTCGCTCAGGCCAGCGCTGCAGACAGCACTTTCGCTACTTGGGCATGCGTCCTGGGTATCATCTTGCTGTTGCTTCTGTTGCCGTCACTGGCTGTATTATGCCGTCGTCTGCACGACACGGGTCGTAGTGGCTGGTTCATCCTGCTCAACTTCATCCCCATAGTCAACTTCGTGACGCTCATCATGACGTTCATCTATACCCTGTTGGATAGCAAACCAGAGGACAACAAGTATGGTCCTTCTCCCAAGTACGTATCAGTTGACGCTGCTGAACCCGCTGCTGAATAACAAAGCAACGTCCGCACATAATAAAGCCTCGCCAATTGGCGAGGCTTTTTAGTCTATTCAAACATCCTGGTCACTCCCACTCTATGGTTGCAGGCGGCTTGGAGGAGATGTCATAGCAGACACGGTTTACTCCACGCACCTTATTAATTATCTCATTAGAGACTTTCGCCAGGAAGTCGTAAGGCAAATGAGCCCAGTCGGCAGTCATTGCATCTGTTGAGGTGACGGCACGGAGTGCAACGGGATGCTCGTAGGTACGTTCATCGCCCATCACACCGACACTGCGGACAGTGCTCAGGAGGATAGCACCAGCCTGCCACACTTGGTCGTAGAGTCCCCACTCGCGCAAACCTCTGATATAGATATCATCAGCCTCCTGAAGGACACGGACCTTTTCTGGTGTGATATCGCCCAAGATACGGACAGCCAGACCCGGACCCGGGAAGGGATGACGAGTAATCAGATGCTCTGGCATACCAAGTTGGCACCCCACCCGACGCACCTCATCCTTGAACAACCACTTCAGCGGCTCACAGAGTTGCAGGCGCATCTCCTTCGGCAGACCACCCACATTATGATGGCTCTTGATGACCTTGCCCGTAATGTTCAGGCTCTCGATACGGTCCGGATAGATGGTGCCTTGTGCCAACCACTTTGCATCGGTAATCTTCTTCGCCTCAGCATTGAATACCTCCACAAAGTCACGTCCGATAATCTTACGTTTCTGTTCTGGATCTGTCACGCCAGCCAGATCAGAGAAGAACTTCTCACTGGCATCAACGCCGATGACATTCAGACCCAGCACCTTGTAGTCGTTCATCACCTGTGTAAACTCATTCTTACGCAGCATGCCGTGATCGACAAAGATACAGGTCAGGTTTTTGCCAATGGCACGGTTCAGTAATACGGCAGCCACAGAGGAATCCACACCACCACTCAGACCGAGGATCACACGGTCATTGCCCAATTGTGCCTTCAGTTCTTCCACTGTAGAATCCACGAACGAGGCGGCACTCCACTCCTGACGACTACCGCAGATATCCACCACGAAATTCTTCAGCAGCTGCTTACCCTGCAACGTGTGGTACACCTCTGGATGGAACTGGACAGCCCAGACACCATCCCGCCAGAAGGCGGCATTCTTCACGTCTTTGGTAGAGCCGATGACTTTGAACCCTTCAGGGATGGCAGTGATGGTATCCCCATGACTCATCCATACCTGCGATTGCTGTTCGAACCACTTAAAGAGCGGATTTGTCGTATCTACCGTCTCAAGATTGGCCCGTCCATACTCACGGCTATCGGCCTTCTCCACCTTTCCACCAAGGGTGTGCGAGATGAACTGCGCCCCATAGCAGATGCCCAGTACAGGAACCTTCCCCACAAACTGCGACAGATCCACCTTGAATGCCTCCGGGTCATGTACGGAGTAAGGCGAACCGCTCAGGATGACGCCAATCACCGATGGATCGTCCTTCGGGAACTTATTGTATGGCATAATCTCGCAGAAGGTATCGAGTTCACGCACCCGACGACCTATCAACTGTGTCGTCTGTGAACCGAAATCCAAAATAATGATCTTTTGCATATATAATTCGTGAAATACGTTTAATTCGTTGTCTTCATAAAAGATTCCGCCTCGCGGAGTGAGTCGAGTTTACCGACATCAAGAATCTTCAGATCGTCCTTCACCACACCGACAATATTAGTTCGGTGGCAGATGGAAAGATAGAAGTCGATGATGCTGAACTTGTCGGGGAAACGATCCATCAACGGGAACAGACGAGGCGAGAAGGAATGAATACCACTGAAGGCAAACATGTAGAGTTCCTCGCCATGTTGCGAAAGACCTGTACGACGGATATATTCGTAGGGACTTCTGATCTCACCCGTCTCGATATTCTTCCAGCCCATCAGTCGCATGGCACTGTCGAAGAGCAGATAGCGTTTCGTCTGGCGACGGCTCACCAGCAGTACCGCACCTTCATTCTCCTGATGCTGTCGGGCGAACCATTCGTAGTCAACATTATCAAGGATATCAACGTTATGGATAAGGATCGGAGCATCGTCATCAAACAGGAGTGCGGCCTTTTTCAGTCCCCCACCCGTTTCAAGCAGTTGGGCTCGCTCATCGCTGAACTGCACGAACTGTCCGTAGTCCTGTATCCTGACATAGTTCTCAATATCCTGTGCAAAATGATGGACGTTCACCACAAAACGGTCGTAGCCAAAGCCCATCAGCCTATTGATGATATGAGTTATCAGGGGCTGTCCTCCAACCTTCACCAAAGCCTTCGGCATGGTGTCGGTGAGTGGTTTCAGACGGGTTCCCAGCCCCGCAGCTAATATCATCGCCTGTTTCATACGTTTATCCTTTCTATGCGGCATGTCGCTCTTATCAGGTGCAAAGGTACTGAATTAAATCCAAACAACAAAAAAAACGGGGAAAATATTCCAAAGTCTGTACCTGCCCCTTTGTGACATTTGACATCATCATGGCACAAGAATAAAGTGTCTCTCATGATGGCATGGTGTTCTCATATCAAAAAATATTCCCTCGAAATTAAGGGAATATATCTCCAATCCAAAAAGTATTCCCTTAAAATTAATGGAATATATTTCCAACTCAAAAAATATTCCCTCAAAATTAAGGGAATATATCTCTAACCCAAAAAGTATTCCTTCAAAATAAAGGGAATATATTTCCAACTCAAAAAATATTCCCCCGAAATTAAAGGAATATATTTCCAACTCGTAATATATTCCCTCGAAATCAAGGGAATATATTTCCAGTTCAAAGAATATTCACAAAAAAAGGTGGAACCCATATATGGACTCCACCTTTATTAGAATTATAGTAATCGTAATTACTTGTTCATGCGTTTCTTACCATTCTCAATCACGATACCCTTGAAGTTCTT
>JAGCPK010000071.1 GCA_017965725.1 Prevotella sp. | reverse complement strand
TGAAAGAGTGTATGACGCTTGGCGGTTGTGAGACGGGGCAAAGCAAGATGACGGATGCCTACAATCTGCCCTGTAAGAAGGTGATACATACCGTTGGTCCGATATGGTATGGTGGAAATCATCACGAAAGGGAACTTCTTGCCTCATGTTACGATACAGCGATGAAGTTGGCGGAGGAGAATGATTTGAAAAGTATTGCATTCTCATGTATCAGCACGGGTGTCTATGGCTTTCCCAAGGCAGAGGCTGCTAAAATTGCCCGGCGTGTGTTAACTGAACATATAGAGAATGGTTATCAGGGCGAAGTGATTGTATGTTGCTTTACTGAATCAGATACGAATTTCTATCAAATATAAATGATACTGGTATTCGGAGGAACGACGGAAGGGCGTAAGGCTGTGGAGGTGCTGGAAGAGGCGGGCAATGCCTATTATTACAGCACGAAGACGGGTGAGCAGGATATCGCCCTGCATCACGGCTCACGTTTGGATGGCGCTCTTGATGTAGAGGCGATGCTGACGTTCTGTCGTGAGCACGATATCCGTCTTATTGTGGATGCAGCCCATCCCTTCGCTTTGCAACTCCACCAGACGATTACACAGGTTTCTGAATCGCTGAATATCCCTGCCGTCCGCTATGAGCGTATCTATCCGCCTCGCGATTCAGAGATTATTTGGATTGACGATTACGATCAGATACCCCGTGACATTCATAGTCTGTTGGCGACAACGGGTGTGCAGAGTATCGCCAAACTGAAACCGTTGGAGGCTCAGGGCATCAAGGTTTTTTATCGCATCCTCAACAGGAAATCTTCAATAGCACTGGCTCTCAAGCAAGGGGCAGGGAAAGAACAACTCTGTTATTATGAAGACCCGAAGGATATTCCCATCGAAACTGAGGCTATTCTGTTGAAGGAGAGTGGTATCTCTGGCGGATTCCCTGAGAAAGTGGAGGCCGCTAAAGTACGAGGGATGAAGATCATAGCCTTGAAGCGACCAGAAATACCTAAGTCATTCACGAAAGTGAATGGCCCTTACGGATTGCGAAGGGCAGTGGAGAAGTTGTTGCCAGAGTACTATCCTTTGCATAGTGGATTGACGACAGGAACCTGTGCGACGGCAGCGGCTGTTGCTGCGACGATACGACTATTGAAGAATGAGATGCCAGAGGAAGTACCAGTCATATTGCCTGATGGCGAGACGATAATGGTGGCCGTTGGCTATGGTGATGGATATGCTTATTGTATTAAGGAGGCTGGCGATGATCCGGATGTCACCAATGGGATAGAGGTACGGGTGAGTGTGAAGCAAGCAAAAGTATTCGAGATTTATGGTGGGGAGGGTGTTGGTACTTTTACTTTGCCAGGCTTTGACTATCCTTCTGGTGAAGCGGCTATCAATAAGGCACCGCGCGAGATGATCCGCCAGAATTTAGAGCCATTGACCATTCACCATTCTTGGACGAGCCAAGCGGCAGAGCCGAGCGTACCGTTGACCATTACAATCAGTGTTCCTCAGGGTGAGGAGATTGCCCGTCGCACGTTTAACCCCCGTTTGGGCATTGAGGGCGGTATATCAATCATAGGTGTTTCTGGCATTGTGAAGCCTTTCTCGGAAGAAGCCTTCATCGACTCTATCCGTAAATGTATGACGGTGGCAAAAGCCTCAGGTTCTGATTGTGTGGTCATCAACAGCGGTGGTAAGAGTGAACGTTTCGTGAAGGCGCTCTATCCGGATCTGCCTCAACAGGCATTTGTAGAATATGGCAACTATATCGGTGAGACGTTGAAGATTGCCCACGAACTTGATATCAAGAATGTTACCCTTGGTGTGATGCTGGGCAAGGCGGTGAAACTTGCTGCTGGCCATCTTGACACCCATAGTCGTAAGTCTGTAATGGATAAATCATTTATCCAGAAGATGCTCAATGAGGCAGGCTGTGACATGGATATCAGTGAGATTACCTTGGCGAGGGAAATTTGGGAGAAACTACCATCCGACAAACTCGACACCTTTGCCAGTACCATCATCTGTCATTGTGCAGAACACTGTAATCCACTATTGCCCAACGGAACTCTCACCATCCTGTTGATAGATGATGAGGGACATATCTACCGATAAATCATTATTCACTCACTTCATCCTTACGCCGACGGAAAAGGACGGCGGCAATGACGGGAGCACCAACGAGGGCGGTGACACTATTGACGGGTAAGGCTCCCTCGAAGCCAGGCATACGTGCGATGAAGTTACAGATCAATGCCAAGGCTGCACCGCAGAATGCTGTAGTTGGTATCAGGATACCATGATCAGATGTGCGGAAGATGGCCCGTGCCAGATGAGGTACTGCCAAGCCAATGAACATGATAGGTCCACAATAGGCAGTGACAATCGCCACCAATACGCCAGAACTGATAATAACTAACATTCTGGCACGACGGATGTTCAATCCAAGGTTGGAAGCATAACGGTCTCCGAGTAGCAACAGGTTCATGGGTTTGATCAACAGACAGGTTAATGGCAGCAGAATACTCATCAACGCTACAAAGAGAATCATCTCGTCGCCCGACACGCGTGAAAATGAACCGAGACCCCATACCACGAATGCCTTGACATCTTCCTCTGGCGACAGGAACTTCAAGACACCGATAATTGCATTGGCTAAGTAGCCTATCATCACACCTATGATTAATAAGGTGACGTTCCCCTTCACTTTTTGTGCAATCCAGAGGATCAATAGCATCACAGCCAAGGCTCCGATGATGGCAGCGATGGACATCGCAGCATCACCTAAGTAACCCAGACGACTCAAGGCCACACCACCGATTTTGCCAGAGAGTAACACTACGAAGGCTACACCAAGGGCAGAGCCGTTGGAGATTCCCAGCACGGAAGGTCCTGCCAAAGGATTACGGAAGACCGTTTGCATCAGGAGTCCACTGACGGCTAAGCCAGCCCCCGCCACAATGGCAGTGAGTACCTGAGGAAGTCGTGATTTCCAAATGATGTTTTGCCATATCTCCGATTCAGAACTGTCACCCACCAGGATGCGACAGATATCTGTTACAGGTATCTTGACGGAGCCAATCAACAGATTGACGATAGCCAATACAACTATCGTAACCATCAGCATTATTATCAATGACAGTATGCGCCTCATTTCAGCAATTTATAAAATACTGGTTGATAATCCTTTTCCACTAATTCCGGATGGAAAATGGCCACAAAGTCTTTCAACAGCACGTCGGGCTGCACAGGTGAAATCTCATAATAAGGCTGCTGCTTCATATTGCAGTAGATGACCTTCTTCTCCTTGAAAGCCTTGAAGAGTTCATTTCTGGGTTCTGAGGCTTTCAGGGCTTCGTATGAGAACTCACCAGGATAACTGTTCAGAATGCGCCAGTAGTCGGCATTGGCAGCAAGGGCATACATCTTCTCAAACTCCAGATCTTCGCCCGAAGTTTCTTCATCGTTGATGACGTACTCAGCCCCAGCGTCACGGAAAATCTGTGCCAGATAGTTCTTGCCACCGACAGCATGCCAGTTTCCATAGTGCATTTCACCGCTGGTGACGGTAGGACGGTTCTTGGCTTCTGATGCCTTCTCCTTCAGTTCGAGATACCTGCTCTCAATACCATTGAATATCTCGTTGGCTTCTTTCTCTTTACCAATGAACATCCCCACAAACTTAATCCATTCTGCTTGTCCTAGAGGGTCGAGTTCCTTATAGCCGAGATGGGGGACAAGCGTGATGCCTGTCTCTTTGATAGCATCGTAACCGCCACGTTTCGATGGTGAGATGAAGATAACATCGGGATTGGCAGCCAGCACCAACTCTGTATCAAAATCGCCTTCCATCCCAATCTTCACGATGCGTCCGTCCTTCACTCGTTGCAGGATATCCTGATTAAACAGATTCTTGGTACCAGTAATTCCCTTTACAACATCATGGGCATCGAGTATGGTAAAGTTTGAGAGTTGCAGAGCCGTCATACAGATGGTGTTATAAATGGGTATGCGAACCTTTATATAATTAATGGGTACGGATATGTCGTCAGAATGTACCAAAGCAAAACGGTCTTTTTCCCCGACCTCAACGAATCGGATGTCGGCAGAATCACGTACGGTAAAACCTGTGGCATATCTAACAGATACCTCCACAATAGAGTCGTTGGCCGTTGTCCCTTCTCTCTCCTTAGATGTACTTCCACTTCTGCTGGAACAGGCACATAATACGAAGGCTATTGCGATGGTATAAACTATTCTTCTCATATTTATTTGAATTTGATTTTCAGTCCGACGATCAGCATACGACCAGGAGTAAAGAGGGCATACTTACGGGTAGAGGAATCGATACGACAATCAACCTTGTTGAAGATGTTATCGACACCGAGGCTTGGTTCGAGTAGAGCCCACTTCGCGATGTCGAGTGTATGGGTAGTGTTCAGGTTCCAGAGTCCGAAGCCTGGCGCATCCTCATAGTTCCCGGTATAATACGTCTTTGACTGCAGGCGTCCGTTGAGGTTGATGTTCATACCATATTTTCCCCAGGAATGATGATAGTTGGCAGTGATGGTAGCAGCATGACGGATGCTGCGTTCTAAGACTGTCCACTCTTCACCGCTCTTGGTACGGGCATAGGTGTAGGCATAGTTGGCAGAGAGGTTAAAACCTCTGAAGATATTGGCGGAGATGTTCAGTTGCATGCCTTTGACAACTCCTTTGTCGCTGTTTTCGTAAAGCGCATAACTCACCATCTTGTCTGCCTGTTCCTGTGTCATCTCGGGGAATTCATTCATCAACATTTTCCTGCTGGCCTCATCAACATTGACGTTCTGCTTCACCACCATGTCGTTGACACGGTTCATATAACCTGTCAGACTGACGGCAATGACTTGTGTACGATATTCGGCATTCAGGGCAAGGTAATGACTCTTCTCCGGCTTCAGGTTCTGATTACCAAAACTGATTTGGGCTTTACCACGGTTCACGGAGAAATAGTGGTAAAAGAGTTCATCAAGACCAGGTGCACGGAAACCGGCAGAGTAGGTGGCACGGAAACGGAAATTGCCCGGAGCATACATCAGTGTAGCCTTGGGTGTCAGGTGGTTGTTGAAGGTCTCGTGATGTGTCAGACGAAGACCGACTGTGGCGGTAAAGTCCTTGAAGAGTTTCTGCTCGTGCTGGGCATAAGCCGCCAGTGTATAGACGTCCTGATCGATATTGCCTGAGGTGGCTGTCAGGTGATCTTTGCGCCAGTCAGCACCGAAGATAGTGGTGGCGTTTGCCGTCAGTCCGAGGATGGCTTTCAGTTCTCCTTCCATCATGCACTGTTTCTTCGATTGCACATAGTCGCCGATGGCATAGTCCTTTGTCTCTACATCATATTCCTTTCCATAGCGGAAACGGTCAACGGTAAAGTCTGCCTGCAAAGAATTACGGCTGGTGAATTTATAGATACCGCCTACATTCCAGCGCAGACCCTTGTAGCGCATTTCGTAGTCGGTGCCACCTGTGATGTCTTGTCGGCTCTTAGGGCGGTCCGTCATCTTATATGAATAGTCTATGCCCGCATTCAGAGCAAGGTGCTGGTTGGGGGCGTAGGTGAATTTCTGTCCGAGGATATTGGTGCGATAGCCGGTGAATAATGGGGCTATCGTTTGTTGTGTCTCTGTTTCTGAACCTTTGACGTATTCTAAGTCGTTGTTCTGATAACTGTCAGCACGATCGTGTGTGAAAGAGGTGTAGGAGCCAAAGCCGTTTTTGTAGATGTCGAGGGTGACGGCTTCTGTCAGTACACCGTGTCCACTCACCTTCGTGTCGCTGGTGACACTGACCAGA
>JAGCPK010000070.1 GCA_017965725.1 Prevotella sp. | reverse complement strand
CCTCCAGAGGTGAGATACCGAAGGGCTCACTCACAGAAGGCATCACATACACATCAGATGCTTTCAGACATTCATACACCTGTTTGCCACGCATGAATCCCGGGAAGTGGAAACGGTCGGCAATGCCGCGCTCTGCAGCGAGGTGTATCATGGCATCCATCATATCTCCCGAACCTGCCATGCAGAAACGCACGTTACGGGTACGGTGAAGCACCATCGTAGCAGCCTCAACGAAGTATTCTGGTCCTTTCTGCATGGTGATACGTCCGAGGAACGTCACCACCTTCTCTTTGCCCGTATGGTCAGGACGCGGAATGTCCTGATACTCTTGTGGCAGAGGATAAACGGCGTTATGGACGGTGTAGCACTTACGCGGATCCTGATGGTACTGGTTGATGACCGTCTGGCGCGTCAGTTCCGACACACACATGATACAGTCGGCCCAGTCCATACCGTTCTTCTCAATCGAATAGACGGTGGGATTCACCTTACCACGGCTGCGGTCGAAGTCTGTGGCATGCACGTGGATACAGAGCGGCTTACCGCTCACCTGCTTGGCGTGGATGCCAGCGGGGAAGGTCAGCCAGTCGTGAGCGTGGATGATGTCGAACTCCTCTGTGCGGGCCACCTGACCGGCGATGATCGAGTAGTTGTTGATCTCCTCGTGCAGGTTGCTGGGATAACCTCCCGCAAACTCCATCGCACCGAGGTCGTTCACGTTCATATAGTTGAAGTCTGCATAGATATGCTCACGCAGTTTGAAGTAGTAGTCGGGATCCATGATGTTCCCTACCCTGTTCTTCACATAGTCATAATCGACATCACGATAAGCGATAGGCACAGCGTTCATCGCCACGATGCGACAGGCATGCTGACTCTCGTCGCCAAACGGATGTGGCAGACAGAGCACTGTCTCAATGTCGCCCTGGGCCTTCAAGCCCTCGGAGATGCCATAGTTAGCGGTGGCCAGTCCACCGAACACATGAGGAGGATACTCCCATCCAAACATTAATACCTTCATAGTCGTTCCTCCTTATTTTTGATATGAATACTTGTCCATCAGTTTCAGCGTGCGCAGGATCTCTGCCACGTTCATCGCAAACGACATGGCACCTCGTCCATGGAAGGGCGGGTTACCGTCGAAGAGTTCACTGATTGTACCCAGCGCATGATAGTCCATCTCGTCCTCATAGCCCACCAACTGACGCTCGATGAAACTTAGACGACTGCGCTTGTAGAGTTTCAGACAGGCCTCCATATAGAAACCGCCGAGCCAAGGCCAGGCTGTTCCCTGATGATAGGCATAGTCACGCTGTGTCTGCGGACCCACGTAGATGGGGTTGTAACCACCACTCTTCGGTGAGAGTGAGCGCAGGCCCTTCGGTGTGAGCAGTTCACGGGTGCAGATATCCACCACACTCTTCATCTGCTGCTGCGACAGTGGCGAGTAGTCAAGAGCGACGGCGAAGATCATGTTCGGACGGACACTCCAGTCCATCATCGTACCATCGACGTAGTCGAGCAGATAACCGTATTCGTTGACGAAAGTCTCCACAAACGATTCCTTCACCTTGGCAGCCATCTCTTCCAGATGGTTCGTTGCCTTGGTGTCCTTCTGTTCAGCAGCCATGGCGGCACAGAACTTCAGGGCGTTGTACCAGAGGGCATTGAACTCCACGATATAACCACTACGAGGCACCACGGGCTTTCCGTTGGCCGTAGAGTTCATCCATGTCACAGCACGGTCACGACCATTGGAATACAACAGACCGTTCTCGTCGAGACGGAGGTTCGGATGACCGCCCTTCTCTATAAACTTGACGATATCCTTGACCAGTTTGCCATATTTCTTGTAACCGGCATCAACGCCCACCTCCTTCACATACTGCTGGATGGCCCAGACAGCCCACAGAGGCACATCGGGCTGTTCAATCTCGTAGATCTTCACAGACAGGGGTTTCCCCTCCATAAACTCACGGAGACCCTTCTCGGCGGTCCTCATCACCAGTTCAAAATAGTCGATCTCGCCGATGGCCAGAGTCAGGCCAGGCGCGGCGATGAACGTGTCGCGGGCACGGGCCTTGAACCAAGGATAGCCGGCCAGCAGATAACGCTCGTCCTTCTTGTCAATCTTCTCCATAGTACCACTGCGGCGATCGCGGAAGTGGAACTGGTGAGCAGCCGTCACCAGACAGTGGTAGAAATTGTCGCGGGGCACACGGTCGTCCACTTCCTCATCGAAGAGTTTCTTCAGCGAAGAAGTCTTGATCTGCGAGGTAGAACCAGAGAAGATGATGCTCTCGCCTTTCTTGATGGGCATCTCGAAATAGCCAGGCACGTAGAGGTCCTCGTTGGAGGCATAGCCACGCTCCTGTTCCTTCGGATATTCCACACCCCTGTACCAGTCGGGCTGGAAGATGAACTCGTTCTTTTTCGAGAACTGCATATACAGGTCGGGATAGCCCGCATACATACAGGTCTTGATACCATTATCAACCTCATGATACTCACGGCTCGCCGTCGAGTTCTCATGCGTAAACTGTCGTACACTACGGAAAGCCAGGAAGGGTCTGAAGCGCAGGGTTGTAGCCGAATGCGCATCCTCCAGGGTATAACGGATGAGGATACGGTCCTCATAATGCTGGAAGATAACCTCTTTCTTCAAAATCACGCCTCCAACGCGGTACGTCGTCGTGGGTACCTTGGTGGCGTCAAACTCTCTGATGTACTTGTGTCCGTTCGGACTGAAGTTGTTGCCCTGATACTTGTGCAGGCCCAAGTTGAATTCCGCCCCATGCTGGATGACCGTACAGTCGAGCGACGACAGGAGCACATGGTTCTCATCGTCGAGTTCTGGTACGGGAACAACCAGCAGACCGTGGTACTTGCGCGTATTGCAATCCACGAGCGTAGAACTGCTATAGGCGCCAGAACGGTTGGTTCTGAGGAATTCGCGTCGGAGACTTTCCTGCAGGTTGGTCATCACGGCTTTTTCTAATCGTAAATAACTCATAGTTCCCTAATAGGTTTTTATCTTAAAATATTCTGTTTTAGTTTGAATTTCCAAAAGTACACATTTTTCAGCAATTGACAAAAGGAAAAAGGATTATTTAACAAATATTTAAGCCCCAGACAACTCTGGGGCTTAAATATCAGGCGGGAATGAGGAAGTTTATCACTTCCTGTTCCACGTTGACACGGTACGAGCCGACAGGTGTCTTCATCAGGCGTCCATCGACTCCCACCATTGCCTTTTTCGCATATTCTATTTCCACCTCCTGTGTACGGTAGGGATGGACGCTGCGGTGATTCAGGAACCGTCCTGTGATGAGCAGCCAGAGACCCTCGATGAGTTGCACCACCTCCGGATGATAGACCACACTCACGTCGAGCATGCCGTTATAGGGTACGGCGTTCGGCGTCTGTCCGTAGCCAGGACCGGAGCCTATGCATACCGTCATCACCTTACGGTCTATCATGTCGCTGTTGATCTTCAGTTTCATCTTATATTCCATGCGATGGAAGAGCATCACGAAGAGGGAGGAGATAAAGGATAAGGTACGTGAGCCGAAGAGCCTGCGCGTCTGCCGACGCAGGTTCATGATGTCGGCGGTCATACCGATGTTCAGACAGTTGAGGAAATAGCGGTGACATTTATCTCCATTGGCATTGGTATAGCGGATACAGCCGAGATCCACCTGACGGATACGACGCTGCACCAGCCAGGCGACCGTCTGCTCCACCTCATCCTCGTCAAACTCCCAGAAGCGGGCGAAGTCGTTCATCACGCCATTGGGAATGACGCCCAGGGCTATCTCTTCGCGGACGGTCTTTTCCTCCATCATCAGACAGTTCACGGCATCATTCAGTGCCGAGTCGCCACCGACGATGATGATGGTCTTATAGCCGTTGCTGACCATCATCTTCACCAACCGCTCCACACTGTCAGCCGTCTCACTCTGCACCATGTCGTACTGCACCCGATGCTCGTCGAGCACCTTCTGTATTTTCTCCCAGCGTTTCCGCTTGTTGCAGAGACCTGTCTTGGGACAGTAAAGCACGCCCCATCTCGTTGTTTCTACCATAATGTCCTTATCCTTTCTATCTTTTCCTCCATCGGGAGGGTTGCGTCTATCCAGTGTATCTTGAAGCCTCGTCGCTCCATGCCCCTGAACCAGGTCATCTGCCGTTTGGCAAACTGGTGGATGGCAATCTCAAGCCGGGCAAACATCTCGTCGTATGTCAGTTGTCCTGTCAGGTACTCCGTCAGGAACTTATATTCCAAACCATAGTAGATCAAGTCTTCCGCGGGTATGCCCTCGTCGAGCAGGGCCCTCACCTCCTCCACCATACCATTGTCCAGGCGGGCTTTCAACCGTCGGGTGATCTTCTCCCGTCTCAGTTCGCGGTCTATGCTGATGCCGATGATCAGCGAGTCCACGGGTGGCAGTTCCCTGCGGGGTGTCGGATGCTCGATGTTATAGGTCTCTATCTCTATGGCGCGGATGGCCCGCTGACAGGAGTCCACGTCCGTCGTGTTGTGCATGTTCGAACCTGTCTTGGCCTTCAGTTCCGTCAACAGCCGGGTCAGTTCGTCGAGCGGTTTCCCTTCGAGACTGTCACGCAACGCCTGGTTCTGTGGTACGGGCGAGAGTTTATAGCCTTTCAGCACCGCCTCGATATAGAGTCCTGTACCGCCACAGAGGATGGGCACCTTTCCCCTCCGCCTGATGTCCTGATACACATCGTAGAAGTCCTGCTGGTACTCGAAGAGGTTGTACTTCGTCCCTGGCTCCCTGATATCTATCAAGTGATACGGCACATTCCTACTGTCTCCTGTCTCCTGACGCCTGACCACATAGTCTTCCAGGTCCTTCCCCGTGCCGAGATCCATCCTACGATACACCTGCCGCGAGTCAGCCGAGATCACCTCGCCGTCAATCTCCGCAGCCAACCGAGCCGCTACAGGCGTCTTCCCTGAAGCCGTCGGTCCGAGTATCGTGATCATCCTTGTCATTCGGCATAGTCATTCAACTGACTCTGCTTCTCCAAGGTCATGATACCACGGCGGTCCTTGCCTTTCTGATTGATGAGATAACCACCCGTCAACTTTCCGTTCTTGGTCAGACGGAACTGACACACCAGTGAGGGGGTGAACTCAGGGGTCTCTTCCTCATCGTTGTCATAATACCCTTTGGGCTCCTGTTCCGACACGCCCATCAGACCATTGTCACAAAGCACACGTGCCTCGTAGTCCGTGCTGCCCTCAATAGCACAGTCGGTGATGACGGGCCATCCGTCCTCATCAGCAGTGATACGGAAGGTGAGGGGGACGTTCTTGTCGGTGCTCTTCCAGAGACCGACGATACCCTTCTGCAATTCACTGTCAGTATAGGTCAACTCCTCCTTGAAGGTCTTGCCGTCCCAGGCGAAGACATGCCATGTAGCCTGGTACTCAGCATCGGAATCGCCCACCAGCATGTCGCGTCCCATACGTGGGAACTCATAACGGGCAAATTTCCCCTTCGAGGGTTTGAACTTGAGGATGGCATTGTCCTTCTCCGGGGTCATCGTCTCCGTCTTCGGATCATAGTCGTAGAAGCAGAGCACCTCGGCAGAGGCTTTGCCGGCATCGTCTTTTTGGGGGGTAAAGATATTCAGGCCCAGCAGCCTGTGTCCGTTGCTGCGCTTCCACATGGCACCATACAGCACATCACCAGGCGCATCGCCAGGCATCACATCCACATAGCCGTTGTTGTAGTCTATCAGCATGCCGCCGCCAGTGTCCCTGTTGACATTCTGACCAATCCCGTCGGCAGCCATGTCCACCAACTGGTTCACCGTCTCTGTGGGCCATACCTTTGCGAAGGCTTTCAACAGCACCATGATGTCAGGCTGTTCACCACCCTTCTCCACCTTGATGTCCTTAGCGGTCCACCCGTTTCCTATCTCCGTAGGCGTAAACAGTTTCCCTTCTTCAGCCACGTCCTTCACTTCCGTCTTCACGGAGTCTTCCACTGCGGCATCACCAGCCGTCTGTCCTTGTTTCTGGTTGCATCCTGCTATCGCCAGGGCACAAACCACCACGAATAGATTCTTCTTCATTTTCGGTTCTTGGTTTTATAATTATTCCACTTACGCCTGCAAAGGTACAAATAAGTAAGCAAAATGCAAAACTTTTTGAACTTTTTTTAGCAGGCATTAAAAAAGCCCGCTGGTTAGCGGGCTTTATAGATTAGGATTGAGAAAACGAGGATTTCCATGAGGAGCAGGACGACGACTGCCAAGATGGGGAAAGGCGATGGCGAGGCCATTCCCAGCATCGTGTAGGCTACCGCCAGAACCATGAGCAGCAGGGTAATGCCTGCCACGCGGACGCTCCGGATGTTGAGTTCCACCTGCCGGATGTTGGTAATCTTGACAGTAGAGTTGATAAGACGCGGATAATAGGCCACCACCATACAGCCGATGGCTGCTATCGTGAGGATGATGCAGGGGATGACGACACTGACAGGCGAGCCGAAGGCATTGGCTTTCCCTGAGGCGTCGAAATGGGTCGGCACGATGTCAGGTGCCTGATGGATGAGCCAGATGATCAGTCCCCATACGATGATGGCCACGATGGCGAAGACCGCCTCAAAGACTGTTCCTTCAGTGGTGCGATGCACCTTGACTTTCTTGATATCAAAGTTGTTGTTCTGTTCCATTGTCTCTTTTCTTTTTCGGCAGACGCTTGGCTTTGCGCAGGGCCTCGGTGATGATCCACTGCAACTGGCCGTTGGTGCTGCGGAACTCATCCGCAGCCCAGGCCTCTATCGCGTCCATCGTGTCGCTATCGACACGCAGGATGAAGTTCTTGGTGGATTTCTTCTCAGCCATTAACTCTCAATTCTCAGTTATCCATTCTTAATGATTCAGCGTTCCTGTGTTGACAACAGGCTGAGCGGATTCGTCGCCACAGAGCACGACGAGCAGGTTCGACACCATAGCAGCCTTCTTGTCGTCGTCGAGGTCCACGATATTCTCGTTCGAGAGTTTGTCAAGTGCCATCTTCACCATCGACACGGCACCCTCGACAATCTTCTCACGGGCGGTGATGATGGCCGAAGCCTGCTGACGGCGCAGCATGACGGCGGCAATCTCAGGGGCGTAGGCGAGGTAGTTGATACGGGCCTCCACCACCTCGATACCAGCGAGGGCGAGACGCTCGTCAAGTTTTTGTTCCAACTGCTCGTTGATCTCATCGGCACTTGAGCGCAGGGTGGGTTCCCCTGCCTTCGTATCCTCATCGTCATAGGCATACTGGCCAGCCACCTGACGGAGGGCGGCATCGCTCTGTACGCGAACAAAGTTCTCAAGGGCGTTCATCAGGCCCTTGGTGTCGCTGCCTACGGAATTAGGCTGGGCGGCCATTGTCTGTGAATCGACCTCGAAGAGAGCCTTGTAGGTATCCTTCAGTTTCCACACAAGCACCAATCCAATCATCACGGGATTACCCGTCTTGTCGTTTACCTTGATAGGCTCTGCGTCGAGGTTACGGGCACGGAGGGAGACCTTCTTTGTGCCGTAGAAGGGGTTGATCCAGTAGAAGCCTGTACGGGTGAAGGTGCCGCCGTATTTACCAAACCAGGTGGTGACGCGGGCCTCGTTGGGTTCCAACTGCATGTGGCCGCACCACATGATGATATTGATGATAAACAATACGAGGCTGCCACCCAACAGCCAGCCACCTACGACGCTTTCGCCAGCGTCGAGCAGGATAATGCTCTTGATGATACCGAAGATAGCCAACACCAAAACGGCGAAGTTGACAAACAACATCAGGAATCCGTTCATGACGGAACCACTGAAAGCATACTCTTTATTCTCCATAATTCTAATCTTTATGACTATTATTCAAAGTGATATCAAAATGATATTGCAAAGATATATACTTTTCCTGATTCGACAATGGATCTGGCTGATTATTTAACATGATTTAAACAATAATAGCGCAACCGATATGGCTGCGCTATTATATATTAATAAGGTGTAAGTGGATTACTCCTTATCGAGCAGGATCTTCATCATCTGGATAGCCGAATACGGAATCGGGGTACCAGGACCGAAGATACAGGCCACACCGGCCTTGTAGAGGAAGTCGTAGTCCTGTGCGGGGATGACACCGCCGGCAGTGACCATGATGTCCTCACGACCCAGTTTCTTGAGTTCCTCAATGAGTTGTGGGATGAGCGTCTTGTGACCTGCTGCAAGTGACGAGGCACCCACGATGTGCACGTCGTTCTCCACAGCCTGACGGGCAGCCTCCTCAGGCGTCTGGAACAGCGGTCCCATATCCACGTCGAAGCCACAGTCGGCATAACCTGTTGCCACTACCTTTGCACCACGGTCGTGACCATCCTGACCCATCTTGGCAACGAAGATACGCGGACGACGACCTTCCTTCTGTGCGAACTCGTCGGTCAGCCTCTTAGCCTCCTCGAAGTCCTTGTCGTTCTTTGATTCTGAACTATACACGCCTGAAATTGTTCTGATTACTGCCTTATAACGGCCCACGATCTCCTCGCAGGCATCTGATATCTCACCCAGGGTACAACGGAGTTGTGCGGCTTTCACAGCCAGGTCGAGCAGGTTGTCCTCGCTCTTCTTGCCCTCGCTGAAGTCGCGCACACATTCCGTGATAGCCTTCAGAGCAGCCTGACAGGCAGCCTCGTCGCGCTTGCCACGCACCTCCTTGAGACTCTCCTCCTGTTGCTTGCGCACCGCGGTGTTATCGACCTCGAGTATATCGATGGGATCCTCGTGCTCCAGACGGTACTTGTTGGTACCCACGATGGTCTGGACGCCTGAGTCAATACGAGCCTGTGTGCGGGCGGCAGCCTCCTCGATACGCATCTTGGGCAGACCGGTCTCGATGGCCTTGGCCATACCACCAAGTTTCTCAATCTCCTGGATATGTTCCCAAGCCTTATGAACGAGTTCGTTGGTCAGCGTCTCTACATAGTAAGAGCCTGCCCACGGGTCGATCTGCTTACAGACCTTCGTCTCGTTCTGGATATAGATCTGGGTATTACGGGCGATACGGGCGGAGAAGTCGGTAGGCAGGGCAATCGCCTCATCGAGGGCGTTGGTGTGCAGACTCTGGGTGTGACCCAGCACGGCTGCCATAGCCTCGATACAGGTACGACCTACGTTGTTGAAGGGATCCTGCTCTGTCAGCGACCATCCTGATGTCTGAGAGTGGGTACGCAGTGCGAGCGACTTCGGGTTCTTGGCCCCGAAACTCTTCACAATCTTCGCCCAGAGCAGACGACCGGCACGCATCTTGGCTATCTCCATGAAGTGGTTCATACCGATGGCCCAGAAGAATGACAGACGCGGTGCGAAGGCATCCACGTCGATACCGGCATTGACACCTGTACGCAGATAGTCCATACCGTCAGCCAGGGTGTAAGCCAACTCGATGTCAGCCGTTGCACCAGCCTCCTGCATATGGTAACCCGAGATAGAGATGCTGTTGAACTTCGGCATCTTCTGTGAGGTATATTCAAAGATATCAGCGATGATCTTCATCGAGAAGGCAGGCGGGTAGATATAGGTGTTACGCACCATGAACTCCTTCAGGATGTCGTTCTGGATGGTACCAGCCATCTCTTCCAACTGAGCGCCCTGTTCCAGACCAGCCACGATGTAGAAGGCCAGGATAGGCAGCACGGCACCGTTCATGGTCATTGACACAGACATCTTGTTGAGGGGGATACCACTGAACAAGACCTTCATGTTCTCCTCGTTGCAGATAGACACACCAGCCTTACCCACATCACCCACCACACGGGCATTGTCGGGGTCGTAACCACGGTGTGTAGGCAGGTCGAAGGCCACGGAAAGGCCCTTCTGACCAGAGGCGAGGTTACGGCGATAGAAGGCGTTTGACTCCTCAGCGGTGGAGAATCCGGCATACTGACGGATGGTCCAGGGCTTGAAGGGGTACATCATTGAGTACGGACCACGCAGATAAGGGGGAATACCAGCCGTGAAGTCGAGGTGTTCCATCCCTTCGAGGTCTTCTTTCGTATAGACGGGACGCACCTCGATATGCTCGGGGGTTTTCCAGTTCTCTACGATTCCATTGTCTTTAATCCACTTGGCACCGTCCTGAGCCTTGATGCCTGCATAGATATCAATATCCTTAAATTGTTTACGCATATTCAAGTCCTCCTATTTTTAGATACCAAGTTTCTGATTATATTCTTTCAAAGTCTCAAGCACGTTGCACTTCACATGCACGTAGTTCTCAATGCCGGCAGCCTTCAGGTCCTCCATACAGGCGGGGGCACCAGCCACCACAAACATGGCGCGACCATTCAAGTACTTAAATGCGGGGATGGCATACTCAGCATACTCATCGTCGCTGGAGCAGATGACCACGATGTCGGCCTTTGCCTCGAGGGCAGCATCAACACCTTCCTCAACCGTCTTGAAGCCGAGGTTGTCGATGACCTTGTAACCGGCGCAGGCGAGGAAGTTGCACGAGAACTGTGCACGGGCCTGACGCATGGCGAGGTTACCGATGGTGAGCATGAAGGCCGTAGGCACCTTCGTTTCCTCAGTGTGGATACGCAGGTCCTCGAAGTCGGCAGCCAGACGGGTGCTCTCAATCGCCTTATAGGGGCGCTCGCAGTCCTCGTTGTTCTGTCCACAGCAGCAACAAGTCTTTGCTTTCTTACCCTCAGACTTTTCGGTGAAGTTCGGGAACTGGTTGGTACCCAAGATGAACTCCTTGCGCTTGGCAGCGTCGCCATGACGCTTCACGTTGGTGGCGTTGATATCGTCCTGAACGGTACCTGCCTTCACAGCGGCGAAGAAGCCGCCCTCCTCTTCCACCTTCAGGAAGAGTTTCCAAGCCTCCTGAGCCAGGGCGTCTGTCAGGTGCTCGATATAGTAAGAGCCAGCACCCGGATCGACGATACGGTCGAAATGGCTCTCTTCCTTGATAATCAACTGCTGGTTACGGGCGATACGCTCTGAGAAGTCGGTAGCCTCCTCGTAAGGCGCATCAAACGGGGTCACCACCATCACGTGGACACTACCCAGGGCAGCACTCATGGCCTCGGTCTGAGAACGGAGCAGGTTGACATAACTGTCAAACAGCGTCTGGTTGTAGGTAGAGGTCGTGGCGTTGACAATCATCTTGCAGGCGCAGTCGCACTTCGGCTCGTACTGTTTCACAATCTGAGCCCACAGCAGACGGGCAGCACGGAACTTAGCCAGTTCCATGAAGTAGTTCTCGGAGATACCCATATTGAACTTGATGCTCTTGGCTGCGAGATCCACAT
>JAGCPK010000069.1 GCA_017965725.1 Prevotella sp. | reverse complement strand
GATGACACCCGCCAAGGAGGTGGGTGGCGACCTGTACAACTTCCTCTGGAAAGGCGACATGCTCTATTTCTGCATCGGCGATGTCAGCGGCAAGGGTGTGCCCGCATCGCTCTTCATGACCTTGGCCACGCGCGGATTCCTGACCCTGGCTTCGACAGGGAGAAAACCTGCCGAGATAGCCACCCGCTTGAATGCCGAACTGTCCGAGAGCAACGAGATGGGCATGTTTGTCACCATGTTCATCTGCATGTACGACCTGAAACAGGGACGGCTGGAATACTGCAATGCCGGACATAATCCGCCCATCATCGGCAATGCCGAAGGACAATATGCCTTCCTCGACGTCAAGGAGGCCAATGCCCCCATCGGACTATGGCCCGACCTGGAATATGTGGGCGAAGAGATGGACCTGCCCGGCGGCAGTATGATGCTGCTCTACACCGACGGTCTGAACGAGGCCGAGAACCGCCAGCAGGAACAGTATGGCGAGGACCGTATCATCCAGTTGATGACGTCGCACGCTTCTCCAAGTATGCGCGACATGGTCGAGGCCCTCAAGGCTGACGCCGACGAGTTCCGCGACGGTGCCGAGCAGAACGACGACCTCACCATGCTGGCCTTCCGTGTGTCCAAATCATAACGACGATAAACGAAGAGAGCATAATTATTTCCTCATATAATTGGCAGAATAGTACGAATATTCCCTTATAAAATTGGCAAAAACACTCTAAAGTTCCCCAAGAAAATTGGCAAAACATTTGGAAGTTTGTCCAGAAAAGTGTAAATTGAATGAAGAGTTCAGTGCTTAATGGCTGTTGGTATATGTAAAATTTTTTAGTTGTTTGGTCCCGTGCAGGCTTGTGCGTTCTGGAATGGAGGGAAGTCATCGTCGGGAGTAAAATCCTTGCCCAGAATCCGGGACAGATCATCCCCCGCCGGGGTGAAGTCTGAACCAGATCTCAGGCATATTATACCCCACTGGGGTAAAGCCTGAACGGAATCTCAGGCAAGAAATTCCCACCGGGGGAAAGTCTAAACCAAATCTAGGGCAAGAAATCCCCACTGGGGTAAAGCCTGAACCAAATCTCAGGCAAGGTTTACCCCACCGGAGGAAAGTCTAAACTAAATCTCGGGCATGAAATTCCCACCGGGGTAAATCCTGAACCGAATCTCAGGCAGACCATACCCCCCAGTGGACTCATACTTCGGGTTTTTGGCCATTTCATAAAATTAAAATTGGCCATTTCATAAAATTGTTGTATATTTGCACTCGAAAACAGATATAAGTTTTTGCATCAAAAATCAACATATATGAATAAGATTAAAAACCTACTGCTTACTGGCATGGCCCTGATTCTGATGCAGGCATGCGGATCATCAACAAAGAAAGAGGCGGACCTTCCTGTTCGCAAGTCCTGTAACCTGGAGCGACTCTATAAGGATATGCCCCAAAATATCCGGAAGGACACACCCGACCTGGCATTTGTCAATGCCCTTTGTGCTGGAAAGGTCGATGAGGTGGCTGCTCTGTTCCGTGAGAAAAAACTGTTCTGGGACGAACGCCCTGCTGTCGATGCACCTTATGGCCGGTTTGAAGGCCTTGATGGCATACGCTCCTTTGCCGAGGGTTTCCTGACTAAGTTCAAAGCAACCTCAGCCACCTTCACCCCTGTATTCCAGACCATCGGTGGTGGACGGATTGCCTTGGAAGGCGTATTCAAGTTTGTGGTAGATGGAGCCATCGAGGAAGTACCTTTCTTTGTCATTACGGATCTTCGTACACCTTCTCTGTTGGAAGAAGTCAGGATGTACACCCACTATTCCTTTGTTCCTGGCCTGACACCTTACCGAAAGCCCATTTTCAAGCCTGCACATTATGAGATGGGCGACCCTGGGTTGCTGACAGGAGCCATGCGTGCCTATTACGAAGCCCTTCACCATGCGCCTTACTGCAATCCGGACAAGATCCATGCAGCCTTTGCTGATGAATGTATCGTCGGTGGATACGATCCTTGGGGCACGCCCATTCTCTCTAAGGAAGAGATGTCGAAGAATGCCCATAAGTTCGGCTATGGTCTGGCTACCTATATTCCCGCTTGTGTGGGTATGCGGTATGAGACGATCATCGATGATGGCAAGACCTGCGTGATCGAATGGTGTCATATCGTTTCAAAACAGGGGCAACAGGAACGCAACCGTATCGCTATGTCTGGCTGTAGTGCCTACACCCGTAACGACGAAGGCTATCTCTGTTCTGTGCGCATCAGCGACTATGCGGGTCATGAGGGAGAGATAGACTGGACCAAGACGGAAGTGTCTCGCGAAGAGGCCTATTCCATCAACCTGGTAGATGAATTCCATGGTGGCTGTGGCATGAAGGAGCAGAAAGACTGAAAAACGTAACGTGGACAAATTAATAAATAATAGGTAATTATGGAGTTCAAAAATTATATCAACAAAATGATGATGCTCAGTGTCGCAATAGTGGCCATGAGCATGACAATGGTATCGTGTAGTGACAATGACGACAACCCAGTGGCTCCCCCCGTAGAACTCGAGGAACCCGAAGAATATGTCATTGAAGTGGGAGAGGGCATGACGATGCCCGAAAACATGTTCTTGACGGTTCCTGCCACCACCGACTGCGACCAGAATGTGGTCAACGCCCTGAAGGCCACCGACAAGGTGACAGACGTGAAAGCCTTTAAGCTGAATACACGTTACGACTTTTACAACGAGGAGATGGTCAGCAAGACAGCCTACTTCTTCAACTACAAGCAGGACATCGACCACAATGATCCCTCAAAAGGTTGGTTCAAACAGCAGTGTGTACTCACCGTGGCTGGCAAGGACCGTCCCACCGTGCTGCATACCCAGGGTTACGCCTTAGGCGACTATGACAACGACCTTCAAATGATTGGTGAACCCGCCCTTGTGTCTGTGCTTGAAGCCAACTGTCTGCAGGTGGAATACCGTTATTTTGGCTGGTCGCTGCCTGAGGGATACACCAACAAGTGGAATTACTTGGATGCCAAGCAGCAATCTGGCGACCTGCATGCCATCGTGACAGCCATTAAGCAGAGTGGTGTTGTCGGCAATGGCAAATGGCTCGCCACCGGCGTCAGCAAGAATGGTATGACGACTGCCGATTACGCCTATTGTTATCCCAACGAGATGGATGCCTATGTGCCATTCTGCGCTCCGTTCCATACGAGTCTTTGTGACATACGCCCATATACCCGTATCCTCAGCAAGGAGGCTTTTGACGAGGATACAGAGAAACTGGAGAAAGTAAAGGCTGCCTTTGTCAACTTGTTCAGTGACAAGGAACTGCAGTTGGAGTGTGCGAAGAAGTACAGGGATGGCCATCCAAGCGTGGATATTTCAAGCGATGAGGAAGCCATTCAGATCATGAAGAAGGCCACGTTTGATAATTATTATACCAGAATGATGTATGTGGCATTCGACAGGTGGGAGTCCATGATACCCAAGGCGGGTGATTCTGTCGAGGATTATTATTTTAATTTCATCGTGGCCGATGATAAAACACAATACCCTGGCGAGCCTGATGAACTATACTATCGCCGTAAGGAATTGGCCGACATCTTAAAGGAGGATAGCATTTCTGGGTCGAGTCCTCATGCCCTCACACGTGCCATTTTCATTCATCGTCATTGGCCTTATCTTGTCCAGACGTGTAAGGAAATGGGTTACTTCGGCATCGACCTGTCATGGGTGGAACATCTGTTGACACCTGCGGAGAAGGATTTTCTTTCTCGTCCATTAATAAATCCTGAAACCTATGGCGTGACCTACGATAATGGAAAGTATGTCAAGGAGTTCTTAGAAGGCATGAAGCAGTCCACTTGTAACATGATGTTCGTTTACGGCATGCAGGACCCCTGGACTGGCGGTCAGATTCCTGACGACAAGATGGGCGTGAACAGCAGGAAACTCTTCATCAGGAACGGTACACACAACGATTTCATTGATATGTGGAACCAGTCAGAGAAAGCCGAACTCTTCAAGTGGCTCGACAGCCTGGGCTTTCTGGAATGAAGGAGCAGGAAGACAAATTTTGAGTAAATTTTTGCCTAAAAGTTTTTTTGTTCCGAAATTTATCCGTATCTTTGCAATCGACTTGATTTCTAACTTGATTTCTAAAAACAATTACTGAATTAAATACTAACAAGCGTATGTCAAAAATTACAGGACACATTTCGCAGATTATCGGCCCTGTTATCGACGTTTATTTCGATACAGAGGGTCAGGATGCCGAAAAGGTGTTGCCAAAGATTTACGATGCTCTGAAGATTGACCGTGGTGACGGGCGCGACCTGATTGTCGAGGTGCAGCAGCACATCGGCGAGGATACGGTGCGCTGCGTGGCAATGGACAATACCGACGGACTGCACCGTGGACTGGAGGCTATCCCTATGGGCTCACCAATCGTGATGCCTGCAGGCGATCAGATTAAAGGTCGAATGCTGAACGTGATCGGTCAGCCTATCGACGGTATGAACCCACTCAACATGGATGGAGCCTATCCGATCCACCGTGAGGCTCCGACGTTTGAGGAACTCTCCACGAAGAAGGAGATCCTTGCGACGGGTATCAAGGTGATCGACCTGCTGGAGCCTTACATGAAGGGTGGTAAGATCGGACTCTTCGGCGGTGCCGGCGTAGGAAAGACGGTGCTCATCATGGAGTTGATCAACAACATTGCCAAGGGCCACAACGGCTTCTCGGTCTTTGCAGGTGTGGGAGAACGCACCCGTGAGGGTAACGACCTCATCCGAGAGATGATCGAGTCGGGCGTGATCCGCTACGGTGAGAAGTTCCGTGAGGCGATGGATCAGGGTAAGTGGGATCTGAGTCTCGTAGATCCTGAGGAGTTGAAGAAGAGTCAGGCCACCCTGGTCTATGGACAGATGAACGAGCCTCCTGGTGCACGTGCCTCTGTGGCACTCTCCGGACTGACGGTGGCTGAGGGCTTCCGCGATGCCGGTGGTAAGGATGGCGGTGCTGCCGATATCCTGTTCTTCATCGACAACATCTTCCGTTTCACACAGGCTGGTTCTGAGGTGTCGGCTCTGTTGGGCCGTATGCCGTCAGCCGTGGGTTATCAGCCGACACTGGCTTCGGAGATGGGTACGATGCAGGAGCGCATCACCTCGACAAAGACGGGTTCTATCACTTCCGTACAGGCTGTGTATGTGCCTGCCGACGACTTGACCGACCCTGCACCTGCCACGACGTTTACGCACCTCGATGCTACCACCGTGTTGGATCGTAAGATTGCTGAGTTGGGTATCTATCCCGCTGTGGATCCGCTGGGTTCTACCTCGCGTATCCTCGACCCGCTGATTGTGGGTAAGGCGCACTACGACTGTGCCCAGCGTGTGAAGGAGATTCTGCAGCGCTACAAGGAACTGCAGGATATCATCGCCATCCTCGGTATGGACGAACTCTCGGATGAAGATAAACTCACCGTGAACCGTGCCCGTCGTGTGCAGCGTTTCCTCTCGCAGCCGTTCTCTGTGGCTTCGCAGTTCACAGGCCTGCCTGGTGTGATGGTGCCCATCGAGGATACCATCAAGGGCTTCAACGCCATCCTCGACGGTGAGGTGGATGACCTGCCTGAGCAGGCATTCCTCAATGTCGGTACCATCGACGATGCGAAGGAGAAGGCGAAGAAACTACTCGAAGCAGCTAAAGGATAAGGCTTATGTTGCAGTTGAGGATTGTTTCCCCCGAGAAGGTTGAATACGACGGCGCTGTCGAGAGCGTGCTGGTACCCGGCACGATGGGACAGTTCGAGATTCTGACCAACCATGCGCCGATCATCTCGTCGCTGGGAGTGGGTGAGGTGGTCTATGCCGCTGCCGACGGCAAGCACTCCATTGAGATTGCCGGAGGCTTCGTGGAAGTACAGAAGAATAAGGTAAGTCTTTGTGTAGAACTTCACGCGCATGACTAAGGATGTTGTAAACACCTATCTGAGACAGAGCATCTGTCTGATAGCAGGGCTGACCCTGTTGGCGCTGCTCTATGTCAACCTGAAAGGCGACATAGGGCTGATGACGATGCCTATCTTTATCTCAGCGGTGTTTCAACTGGTGGCCTGTATCGCCTACGGACTTGTATGGAAGTATGTGTCAACATCGTCGCCTGGCAGTCTGCCGACACTCTACATGGCTGCATCGGCATTCCGTATGTTTGTCGGTATTGTCATCGTTCTGGCTTACTGCTTCCTGGCGGACGATAAGGCCTCCATCAAGTTCTTCGTCGTCATCTTCCTGATTTACTATTTCGTGATTCTCATCTACGATACCTGGTATTTCGTTAAGATAGAGAAAGGAATTAAACAAAACGTATAAACTAATCAAAATGAGATATTTGCTTTTATGCCTCACCTTCCTTTTCGCTGTCGGCACACCTGTGTCAGCCAGTGAGAGTGAGGGCGTTGACGTGAAGGAGATTGTGCTCGGACACCTTGCCGATGCCTATGAGTGGCACATCACCACCATTGGCGGCAAGCACATCAGCATCCCTCTGCCAGTGATTGTCAGGAGCGAAGCCACCGGCGAGTGGCACGCCTTCTGCAGTTCGCGCATCGAGGAGGCGATGGAAGAAGGGGAAGCCGACTACATGGGTTTCTACTTCAACGAGGAGAAGAACGGCAAGATCTACGAACGGTTGCCCGACGGCACGAATGTGCGTCCGTGGGACATCAGCATCACCAAGAGTGTGTTGCAGATATGGATCGTCGTGATTATCATGCTGGCAGTCTTCCTCGGCTGTGCCCGTTGGTATAAGAAGCATGACCCCACCAAGGATGTGCCGAAGGGATTCGTCGGTATGGTGGAGATGTTGGTGATGTCTATCAATGACGACCTCATCAAGGACTCCATCGGCGAGAAGCACTACCGTCCCTATGCACCGTACCTGTTGACGGCCTTCTTCTTCATCCTCATCACCAACATGCTGGGTCTTCTGCCGATATTCCCGGGTGGTGCCAACGTGACAGGTAACATCAACATCACGTTCTTCCTGGCGCTCTGTACGATGCTGGCCATCAACCTGTTCGGCAACAAGGAGTACTGGAAGGAGATCTTCTGGCCCGATGTGCCAGCCTTCCTGAAGGCCTATCCCGTGGCTATCATGCCGATCATCGAGGTGTTCGGTATCATCACCAAGCCCTTCGCCCTGATGGTCCGTCTCTTTGCCAATATGATGGCAGGTCACGCCATTATCTTGTCGTTCACCGCCATCATCTTCATCGGATGGTCGCTGAATGCAGCCCTGGGCTCAGGACTCACCCTGCTCAGTTTCGTGATGATGCTCTTCATGAACTGTCTGGAGTTCCTGGTAGCCTTCATCCAGGCCTACGTCTTCACCATGCTCAGTGCCGTCTTCATCGGACTGGCACATCCTGAACACGAGGGACATTGAACATTAAATTAAACATTAAATATTTAACAACTAAAAATTAAAAGTTATGATTACATCAATTCTTTTGGCAGCAGAAGCTGCTGCTGGTCTTGCTAAGTTTGGTGCCGGTCTCGGCGCAGGTATTGCAGCAATTGGTGCCGGTCTGGGTATCGGTCGTATCGGTGGTAACGCCATGGACGCCATCGCCCGTCAGCCAGAGGCCGCAGGAACCATCCGTACAAACATGATTCTGACAGCCGCATTCGTCGAGGGTGTTGCCCTGTTCGCTGTCGTTGTGTGCGCACTCTGCGTATTCCTTTAATCCTCAAAATCATCTGTGCAAATGGGCTCAATAAACTTACCATCAATACTAACGCCCGACTTCGGATTATTCTTCTGGATGTTGGTGGCGTTCTTGGTGGTCTTTCTCCTTCTTGCTAAGTTCGGTTTCCCCGTCATCACCGGGATGGTGGAGGAGCGCAAGAACTATATCGACGAGAGTCTCCGTAAGGCCCACGAGGCCCAGGAGCGCCTTGCCAATATCGAGAAAGAAGGTGAATCCATCTTGCAGGAGGCTCGTGAGAAGCAGGCTCAGATACTGAAGGAGGCTGCCGAGACGCGTGACGCCATCGTGGAGAAGGCCCAGGAGAAGGCGAGGGCAGAGGGTGCCCGTCTGTTGGACGATGCGAAAGTCGCCATCGAACAGGAGAAGAAGGCCGCCATTGCCGATATCCGTCGCCAGGTTGCTACGCTGAGTGTCGAGATCGCCGAGAAGGTTCTCAAGCAGAACCTCAAGGATGACAAGTCGCAGATGGATCTGATTGACCGTATGCTGGATGATGTCTCTACTGTTAATTAAACGATAACGTATGGATATAGGAGTCATATCAGTAAGATACGCCCGTGCACTGCTGAAGAGTGCGACGGATGCAGGGAAGGAGGACAAGGTCTATCAGGAGATGCTGACCTTGGCCAAGAGTTACCTTGATGTACCCCTGCTGCGCCATACGATAGACAATCCCATGCTCTCGAAGGACAAGAAGGAAGCGCTGTTGCTTACAGCCTGTGGCGAGCGCCCCTCCGACTTGACGAAGGCCTTCGTCAGCCTTGTGCTGAAGGAAGACCGCGAGAACGTGGCACAGTTTATGGCTAATTCGTATATCACGCTTTATCGTAAACAGAAGAATGTCATCCGTGGTAAACTCACCACTGCCGCCCGTGTGTCTGCCGAGACAGAGCAGAAGATGCGTCAGATGGTGGAGAGTAAGACTAATGGAACTGTGGAGTTTGAGACCGAGGTGAATCCCGACATCATCGGTGGCTTCATCCTCGAATACGACACGTATCGTATGGACGCCAGTGTCAAGTCCAAACTCAACTCAATTCTACAAACACTAAAAAAGTAAAATCAAATGTCAGATAAGATTAAACCAAGCGAAGTATCCCAGGTCCTGCTCGACCAACTCAATGGCATCTCCAGTGCGGAGAAGTTTGAAGAGGTGGGTAGTGTGCTGACTGTCAGCGATGGTGTGGCCCGTATCTACGGTTTGCGTAATGCCGAGGCCAACGAACTGCTGGAGTTTGAGAACGGGACAATGGCTATCGTGATGAACCTGGAGGAGGACAACGTCGGTTGTGTGCTTCTCGGCACCACCTCAGGCATCAAGGAAGGCATGGTGGTGAAGCGTACCAAGCGTATCGCCTCTATCCGTGTCAACGACAACATGCTGGGTCGCGTCATCAATCCGCTGGGTCAGGCTATCGACGGCAAGGGCGACATCGACCTGAGCGACGCCTTTGAGATGCCGTTGGATCGTAAGGCTCCTGGTGTGATCTACCGTCAGCCCGTGAAGGAGCCGTTGCAGACGGGTCTGAAGGCTATCGACTCGATGATCCCCATCGGTCGCGGACAGCGTGAGTTGATCATCGGTGACCGTCAGACGGGTAAGACCGCCATTGCTGTGGATACCATCATCAACCAGAAGAGTTTCTATGAGGCAGGCAAGCCTGTCTATTGTATCTATGTCGCCATCGGTCAGAAGGCCTCTACCGTTGCCGCCCTCGTCTCTACGTTGCAGGAGCACGGTGCCATGCCTTACACCATCGTGGTGGCAGCCACCGCTGCCGATCCTGCTGCCATGCAGTATTACGCACCGTTCGCAGGTGCCGCCATCGGCGAGTATTTCCGCGACAGAGGTCTGCCGGCATTGGTTGTCTATGACGACCTGTCGAAGCAGGCTGTGGCCTACCGTGAGGTGTCGCTGATCTTGCGTCGCCCCTCGGGTCGTGAGGCCTATCCCGGCGATGTGTTCTATCTGCACTCCCGTCTGTTGGAGCGTGCCGCCAAGATGAACGAACAGCAGGAGGTGGCTGAGCAGATGAACGACCTGCCGGAGTGTATGAAGGGTCATGTGCGTGGTGGCGGTTCACTCACCGCCCTGCCGATCATCGAGACGCAGGCAGGCGACGTATCCGCGTATATTCCTACCAATGTGATCTCCATCACCGACGGACAGATCTTCCTCGAGTCCGACCTCTT
>JAGCPK010000068.1 GCA_017965725.1 Prevotella sp. | reverse complement strand
TGACAGAGTCGGCATCAATTTGTGATGTCAGGATACTGGCATAGACCTGAGTAGAGTAATATTCCGGAACACCTGCCTGATCATGATAAAGTCGTAGATAACTGGTGCGGGTGGCATCTGGATTGGTCATAATGGTATCCTGAACGACGTGAAGTGTCTGACTGACATCCTCGTCGTCAGTAGTACCTGTCAACAAGTAAAAACTAAGGTTAAGATACTTGCCCGTCTTACTCATCCACGCACTCTCGAACTTCACAGGATCGGTTTTCATCTCCATGTCCAGTTCCGACAAAGGAATAATCTTCGGGCAAGGTACCTGTCCGACGGAAATGGGTTCTGCAGTATATTTGCCAACACCTTCTTCCACCTTATTATAATATAATATACAACGGTAGGTAGAATCAGCCGTTGTCACCCATTTGGCAGTAAACGCTTTCGTGATGGAAAACTGATCGCCATCGTCAGTAAGGATGTAATCAATCTGCTTCTGTCCATTAGCATGTGCCTCTACAAAATCTGCCCGCATCAGAGAATACTTGCCTTCACCCTTCTCGTAGGCGTCCTGCGTACAGGAGGTAAGGAGGTAAGGAGGTAAGAAGATAAGAGATAGGATTAACAGACGGAGGAGTCTTTTCATAAAGCAGCAAGTTTGTTACGGACAGGATTGGCATACATCGTGAGAATACGCTCGCGGAGGAAAGCCTCGTCTTTGTTATCGAGTTTAATCTTGGCAAGTTGACCAGAGAGATATTGTTCAAAACGCTGTTTGTCGGCCTCAGAGTAGTGGTTGGCATTGGCTGTATTGCCATTGAGTTCGTCAAGAGCGATGTAGTTGCAGGGGAAGAGCTCATAACCACGATGAATCTCTTTGTCCATCCGCTCGGCCACAGCCTTGTAGAATTCCGTCTTAGGCAAATCTGCGAATTCGTTCATCCATGTATTGATTGGGGCAGCGGTACGATATACCACCCGCCCTTTGTAACCAAAGATGCCCGTTTTCATATTGTCGAGGTCGTCCTGACGAGACTTCTTGAAAGCGGGGTTGTCACGCTTCTGCTGGAACTCCTGTGCCTTGAGATAGTCGCATGGGTCATATTCGTAACTGATGGTGAGGGGAACGATGTTTAGTTCTTTTAAATCGCCACCCATAGCGAGCATTTTCAGCACAGCATCCTGTGTACGGTCGTTAGAGTCCTTCGCCCTACCCTCACGTTGGGCAATCCAAATATTCTCTTTTTTCTGTGTGACGACATAATGGATGTAACGGCTCATCAGTTGTGAGGCAGCCAGCGTCTCACGAAGCGAGAGTCCACGGCGCACAGTAAACGCCTTGTTCATACGCACCAGCCGTTTGATCCAAGGATAGATAAGCAGGTTGTCGCCAATGCCAATCTCTACGGTCGTGGGATAACCAGCCTCCACTAATTTGACATCCAGGAAAGCGGAGTCAAGCACAATGTCGCGATGGTTACTGACAAACGTAAAACGTTGGCCGTTGGATTGCAAATCCGACGGAATGACAGAGCGAAGTGCTTCGTCGGCAAAACTGCAGCCATCGGTATGTTTTCGGATAATGTAGTTGACGATGGGCTTCATGAAACGCTTCTGGAAGTCGAGCGGGGTCTTGACACCTGTAAAAGCCAGGCGCAACAAGCCGTTACGCACAGACTTCGGTAGCCAAGGTACGAATCCCTTCAACACCACCTGAAACTGGCGGTCGCTCAGCAGGTCTTCAAACGCCTGCTTCATCTCCCCCGCTTCATAGGGCCGAATCTCATCAAACTCTTTCCTCTCAATCATAACGGTAGCAAACTCTACACTCTCAACTCTACACAAACTGATTCTCCACGATTTCCGTCAGCACATCTGTCATAGAGAGACCTGCGGCCTTTACCTGCTGCGGAATGAAACTGGTAGCAGTCATTCCCGGTGTGGTATTCACCTCCAGCATTGATATCTTACCATCCTTTGAAATGATATAGTCGATACGGATGATACCATTGCAGTGCAGGATATCATAGATATGAGACGTTATCTTACGCACCCTGTCAGTGATATCTTCCGACAGACGGGCTGGTGTAATTTCCTGCACCTGTCCATTGTACTTCGCATCATAATCGAAAAACTCATTCGTCGTCACCACCTCTGTAGCAGGCAGCACGACAGACCTCTCCTTTGTTTTGAAGACACCGATGGATATTTCTGTACCCTCAAGGAAAGCCTCAACCATGATCTCAGGACTCTCCAGCATGGCCTTACGGATGGCAGGAGCCAACTGGTCCTTATTCTTCACCTTCGACACGCCAAACGACGAGCCGTCGGCAGCAGGCTTTACGAAACAAGGCATACCAATACGCTCTTCTATCTCATCATCAGTCACCAGTTCCTCGTAACCCTTGCGGATCAGAAGCGAGTCAGCCACAGAAACGCCATACCCCCTCAGATACTGATTCAGCACAAACTTGTCGAAGGTCATGGCTTCCACCAACACACCACTGGTAGAATAAGGAATACCTATCAGGTCGAAATAACCTTGCAACAGCCCATTCTCTCCCGGCGTACCATGAATGGTGATATAAGCGTAGTCGAAAAGACGGGCTTTGCCGTCCTCCACAAACGAAAAGTCGTTGCGATCTATCTGGGCCGTTGTTCCGTCAGGCAGTTCCACATGCCAGTCCTGTCCTTTGACATCCACGATATAAACATTGTAGCGCTCCTTGTCAAAGAAGGAGTAAAGTCCCTGTGCGGAGCGCAGTGACACGTCGTGTTCCGATGAATCGCCACCACAGACGATGGCTATTGTTCTCTTCAATTGTTCCATTCTATTTCTAAACTGTAAACTTAATATATTTTCTCCATTTGTCGATGAGAGTAGCCATATCCTCAGGCCACTCCGACGTAAAGTCCAACTGCTGACCCGTCGTGGGATGTATGAAGCCTAACGTCTTAGCGTGGAGCACCTGACGGGGACAGAGTTTGAAACAGTTCTGTATGTAAGCCTTATAACTGGCCGTACGCTCCCCACGTCGTATCTCACATCCTCCATAACGTTCATCGCCGAAGAGCGGATGTCCTATATGCTTCATGTGGGCTCTGATCTGGTGCGTACGCCCCGTCTCAAGGATACACTCCACAAGCGTCACATAACCATAACGCTCCAGCACCTTATAGTGGGTGACAGCAGGTTTGCCGATCTCCGAGTCAGGCGGAAAGACCTCCATCCGCAGACGGTCTTTAGGATCTCTTCCGATATTACCTTCTATCCTACCCTCGTCCTCCACAAAATTGCCCCACACCAAGGCATTGTAACTGCGGTGGGTGGTCTTGTTGAAGAACTGTTTACCCAGCGAGGTCTTCGCATCGGGTGTTTTCGCCACCACGAGCAGACCGCTGGTATCTTTGTCTATGCGGTGTACCAGCCCCACTTCAGGATCATTCGGATCATAACTCTCCAAATCCTTCAAGTGCCAGGCAATGGCATTCACCAGCGTACCGCTGAAATTACCACATCCAGGATGCACCACCATCCCCGCAGGTTTGTTGATCACCATCAGATCATCGTCTTCATAGACTACCTCCAAAGGAATATCCTCAGGCTCAATGGTGGTGTCATAGTGCGGACGGTCGAGCATCAGCGTGACGACATCTCCCGCGCGTACCTTATAATTACTTTTAACGGGATTGCCATTGACATGGATGAAACCTGCGTCAGCCGCCTTCTGAATCCTGTTACGACTGGAATGAGGCTGGTGCTCAGAGAGGAACTTGTCGATGCGGACAGGCACCTGACCCTTATCCACCTCGATACGGAAGTGCTCGTATAACTGTCCATCATCGGTAGATTCTCCAATGTCGAGCAGGCTCTCCTCCTCAAGTTCAAAGTCCTCCACCATCTCTTTCACCTTTTCACCCTTTCACCTTTTCAAGGTTCCGTCACCTCCTCAAACTCATCTATATCTGAATCATCAGTAACAATGTTATCGTCGCCACTCTGCAGAAACTGCTGAAAGCCAGGTTCCAGGTAGTCGATGTTATCATTCTCTTCATCATACATGCCACTGCCTACCATCAACGTCAAGGGGGAGTCAATGGATACCATGTCACCTGTTGACACACGACGACCATGACTGACGATACCATATACCCAGTCTTTCTCGCCAGGCACATATTTCGGAGGAAGAAGTTTGAAGCCGATAGCCATCAATTTTGCCTCCGCCTCACGGAGACTGCTGTTATCCACCACATCAGGAATCGCAAAAGAGGGGGAAGAAGGAGAGTTGACCGTCACATAGATCGTATGTCCTTCCTTGACCTTCGTGCCTTCACCTGGACTTTGGGCGAGGATGCAGTTGGCTGGCAAACGTTTGTTATAGCCAGAGTCAGTCACCATGATTCTCAGACCGTTTTGTTCCACCAGAGTATAAGCCTTCATATAAGTCATTCCCTCTACCTTGGGCACAACGATACCCTGACCATGATGGGTGTACCAATCCAGTCCATATTTCACGCCAAAGCAGAGCAGGACTATCACAACCACCATAGCCAGCAGATTACCCAGCAGATAGCCGCTCAAAAACTTTCCAAAGAATTCTTTTGTCTTCATGACTGCAAAGTTAGTGTAAATCGAGCGAAAAACCAAATAACTAACGAAAAAAAACAGAAAGAAGCAAAGATTATCCTCTACTTCTTTCTATTTTTACTCGTTTTACTGCGATACGGACTAATTACTTTCCGTGATTCTCGTCAGAAACCGTCAACTTCTTACGACCCTTGGCACGACGGGCGGCCAAAACGCGACGACCATTCTTTGTGGCCATTCTCTCACGGAAGCCGTGCTTGTTCACGCGACGGCGATTGTGCGGCTGAAATGTTCTCTTCATTACTTTTACTTATTTATTTGTTACTATTTTCACTGATTTGGGGTGCAAAAGTACTCATTTCTTTTGAATTACGCAAATTTTATACGAAATTTAGTGCAACTTTTTATGTTTTTTTCCAAAAAAGCAGTACCTTTGCACCCGAAAACAATATAAAAACAATATTTTATAGGTTATATGATTAATTCACAAGACATTAAGAAAGGCACCGCCATCCGCATGGACGGAGGCATCTGGGTGTGCATCGATTTCCAGCACCGCAAGCCAGGTAAGGGTAACACCATCATGATCATCAAGGTTAAGAACGTTTCTGACGGTCGCGTGCTGGAGCGCCGTTACAACATCGGTGAGAAACTCGAGGATGTCGTCATCGAGCGCCGTCCCTATCAGTACCTCTACGAGGACCAGTCTGGTCGTATCTTCATGAATCAGGAGACATTCGAGCAGATTCCCATTGACAACGAACTCGTAATCGGTCATGAGTATATGAAGGAGAGCGACATCGTGGAAGTTGTCAGTGACACCACCGACGGTACGATTCTCTATGCTGAGATGCCCGTGAAGACCGTGCTCCGTGTGACTCACTCTGAGCCAGGCGTGAAGGGCGACACCGCCACCAACACCCTGAAGCCCGCTACACTGGAGACAGGTGTTGAGGTACGCGTTCCCCTGTTCATCAACGAGGGCGACCTCATCCAGGTTGACACTCGCGACGGCAGTTATCTGCAGCGCGTAAAGGAATAATGAAATACTCCTTTATCGTTCCCGTCTATAATCGACCCGATGAGGTCGATGAATTACTCGAAAGCCTGTCTAATCAAACACTCAAGGATTTCGAGGTCATTATCGTGGAAGACGGATCGGTAAAACCCTGCAAGGATGTTTGCGACAAATACGCAGACATCCTTGTTTTGCATTACTATGCCAAGGAGAATAGCGGCCCAGGACAGAGCCGTAACTACGGAGCAGAACGTGCTCAAGGCGAGTGGCTCATCATCCTCGACAGCGACGTCGTCCTGCCAGAAAACTATCTCGCCGCTGTTGACACTTCACTGACCACTTCTCACGCATCACTTATCACTTCTTTCGGTGGTCCTGATGCTGCCCACCCATCGTTTACACCTGTTCAGAAGGCCATCTCCTACTCCATGACCTCTTTCTTCACCACTGGTGGTATCCGAGGCGGCAAGGCCAAACTCGACAAGTTCTATCCACGTTCCTTTAACATGGGTATCCGTCGTGATGTCTATCTCCAACTTGGAGGCTTTTCAAAGATGCGCTTTGGCGAGGACATAGACTTCTCCTATCGTATCGTGGAGGCGGGCTACAAACCCCAACTCTTCCCCGATGCATGGGTTTGGCACAAGCGTCGCACAGACTTCCGCAAGTTCTTCCGTCAGGTCTATAACAGTGGTATTGCCCGCATCAATCTCACGAAGCGTCATCCTGGCACACTGAAACTGGTTCATCTGTTGCCAACGGTGTTCACGCTGGGCGTTATCGGTTGTCTGATGCTCTTCGGTCTAGGGGCTGCCCTTTATATCGAGGGCGAATGGTTGGACGCCTATGGGTTGCGTCCCACTGACAACATGCATCAGGGTGTAGGCTTTGTCTTCTGCGTGTTGGCGCTGTTGCCGCTCCTGCTTTATTCACTCATTATCTTTATCGACTCCAGCATCCGCAACCGCAGCCTATGGGTGGGGATGCTCTCCATCCCCGCCGCTTTCGTCCAACTGATGGGCTATGGCCTCGGCTTCATCGAAGCCTGGTGGAAACGGTGCATCCTCAAGAAAGACGAATTCCAGGCGTTTGAACGAACATTTTACAAATAAAAGAAACTCCCAAAAACTTTAAATCAATATGGAAAAACTCAACATTACCCAGTGGGCGGAAGAAGACCGTCCGAGAGAGAAGATGATGGCACTCGGGGCTGAGGCACTGAGCAATGCCGAACTGTTGGCTATACTCATCGGCTCTGGCTCTACGAAAGAGAGTGCCGTCGATCTGATGAAACGCGTACTCAACGACTGCAACAACAATCTGAACACTCTCGGTAAGATGTCCCTTCGCCACCTCTGCCAGTACAACGGCATCGGCGAGGCGAAGGCCATCACCATCCTCGCTGCCACAGAACTGGGTAAGCGTCGCCAACAGGAGTCGCCCGAGGAACGTCCCAAACTGGATACCGCTACGAAGATCTACAATGAGATGCATCCGCAGATGCAGGACCTCGACGTGGAGGAGTTCTGGGTGCTGCTGCTCAACCAGAACTACCGTCTTATCAAGAAGGTGCGCATCTCGCATGGTGGCATCACAGAGACAGCCGTCGATATCCGTATCATCATCCGCGAGGCGGTGCTTGCCAATGCCACCATCCTCGCCGTCTGCCACAACCATCCCTCTGGCAACCTCAGCCCCAGCAAGGCTGACGAGGAACTCACCCGAAACATCCGTCGCGCCTGTGACGTGATGCGCATCCACTTCATGGATCACGTCATCGTCACCGACGGACAGTATTACTCCTTCCACGAGTTAGGAATGCTATAATTTTGCTGTCCATGCAACTTCTTATACCTTTACAACGTCAAATTAACAGACATCCTAAAAAATATAGATATTTATGAAGAAAGCATTGAAGATTTTGCTGTTTAGTGTGCTGGGACTGATTGTGGTCGCAGGTGTGTTGTTGTGGCTGGAGTTCGGTCCACTGGTAAAGGGAGCCCTGTCTGCCGAGAAACTCGACGACGGCCTGTATTATATGGAATACAAGGGCGACGATGGTCTCCACGGCCTGATAGAAAGCGGTGGTGGTGAGAGTGCAGAAGAACTGACGGCCTATGTCATCAACTTCCTGTCGAAGGGTCACTACAAGACTGACATAAAACCGAAGAAAGCCGACTACGGCTGTTCGGCACTCACGGTTAGCACACCCGAGGGAGGTATGCTGATGGGACGCAACTTCGACTTCAACTCGGCTACGGCAATGATCCTGCATACGATTCCTGATTATGGCTACGAAACCATCACCACCTTCAATGTGGAGTATTACGGCTTCGGTAAAGATTACAAGCCCGAAGGCTTCGTCAAGCAATACATGGCACTCACAGGTCTTTTCTTTGCTTTAGACGGCATCAATGAGAAGGGATTTGCCATGGCTGACCTCATGGCAGGTGACACGGTAGAGACTCACCAGCGTACCCACAGACCCGACCTCACTACAACGGCTGCAATCTGTTATCTGCTGAGATATGCGGCTAATGTCGATGAAGCCCTCGAAATGCTTCGCTCCATCGACATGCATTCTGATATCGGTGCAGCCCACCATTACGCCATGGCTGATGCCACAGGCAGAAGTGTCGTTGTGGAATATGTGGATAATCAGATGGTTGTCACCGAGTCGCCCGCCGTCGCCAATCACTATCTGTGCGAGGCCAAGCACAATG
>JAGCPK010000006.1 GCA_017965725.1 Prevotella sp. | reverse complement strand
CCTCATCAGGCTTCGGCGACACACCTTCATCAAGGAACACATGACGGAGCGCGTCGGCATCTGGATGGGCGTGTATCATATTCGTATAGGTATAACTGGTGATGTAGGTGCGCTGACCGCTCTCACCGAGTCCCCAGCAGAGTTCATAGCCCCCGTGCTTGGCGACGATACCACACTTGCCTTCCTTCCAACTGCGACTGCGGTTGATGTCCCAACTGCCTATATTCTCAAACTCACGTCCCGTCTCGTCGGTTACCCTCAGGTCGCGGATCTCGCTCCCCTCGGGCGTTCCCAGACCGATATAGCACTCCGTTCCCTCGGAGTCGATATCCATCATGCGCGTCTCGGTGATATAGGCATCACCCGTATGACTCAGCACCACGCGGATGTTGAGATGACTGAGTGTCGGTCTTGCAAAAAGACCTGTTGCTGACACCAAGAGCGTCAGCAACAGAATGATTTTACTTTTTGAATGCTTCATCGAGGTTTGGATAACTCTTCTTATGTTCCTCATCAACCTTCAGATAATCCTTGATGTCGAAGTGGAGCATGGAGGCCACGATACTCGACGGCCACTGGCGTACCATACGGTTCATCTTCGTGGCGGTGTCGTTATAGACCATACGCGAGATACGGACTTTCTCCTCATATTCCTTCTGTCCGCGCTGAGCCTCGATATAGAGTTCGCTAGCCTTCAACTCGGGGTATTGTTCTACCACTACATTCAATCGACCCATCATCTGTCCCAGCAGATCCGACTGCTCGTTGATGGCTGTAGGAGAGTTGGCACGATTGCCGCCTCCGCGTGCCTCGATGGTCTGGATAATCGTTTCCGACTCATGCTTGGCATACTGCGCTGCCGTCTTGGCAAGGGCAATCAACGCATCGAAACGGGAATTCAACTGAACCTCGATCTGGCTCAGGGCGTTCTTACACATTTCATCCAGATTAACCAGTGAGCGCTGGGTAGAGATGAAATAACCAATGACGATAACCGCCAATACGATAATAATACCTAATACTAACATAACTTTTATGAATTAATGATACTTTGGGGACAAAGATACAAAATAATTCATAATTCATCATGTATAATGTATATTTTTTAGTATTTTTGCACACTGAAACGAATAAAAAGAACTTAGAACCAACAAAATATGAAGAAATTACTGATTCTTGCCCTGATGGCTGTGCTCTGCCAGTATGGTATTGCCGCCAACAAGACTTTTCCCCTCAAGGGTACCGTTGTCAGTCCTGCCGATCCTCGTATCCGTTATATGGGTCGCATCAGTTTCACCAATCCCCAGCGCCCCACATGGAACTATCCTGGTGTGCAGATCATCACCGCCTTCGAGGGAACATCGCTGCGGATGATGGCGAAGCCTAAGAGCGGCTATTTCATGGCACAGATTGACGAGGCCGAACCCTTTAAGGTGGCCTTCCGTGGAGAACGTGACTCGGTGGTGACGCTGGCGACAGCCCTGCCCGATACCCGTCATACCGTCCGTCTGATGTATATCATCGAGGGCTATGAGTTTTATCCAGAGTTCTGGGGATTCCTGCTTGATGAGGGTCGTTCACTCTTGGAGATGCCCGGAGTTCCGACAAGAAAGATTGAATTCATCGGTAATTCCATCACCTGCGGCTACGGCAACGAGGGTATGAGTAAGTTCCAAGGCTTTGAGTATGAGACGGAGAACCACTACTACTCCTACGCTGCCATCACGGCCCGCAACCTGGAGGCTCAGCACTGGGTGGTGGCCCGTAGCGGCATCGGCGCTTACCGCAACTACAACGGGCCGAAGACGGGCAATCCCGAATCGAATATGTTGGCACAATATGAATATACAGGCTATGCCTGGAGACCAGAACTGCGCCAGCAGCCTACCTTCCTGACGGAGAAATGGAACTTCAACCGCTACCAGCCCGACCTCATCTGCATCAACCTCGGTACTAATGATCTCTCCACTCCCAACTATGAGTTGAGTCTGTTGAAACAGAACTACCAGAAACTGTTGAAGATGGTGCGCCAGCATAACCCGAAGGCGAAAATTGTGTTCCTGACGGGTTCAATGCTTTACAACGAGGAACTGAGATTACAAAAGCAGTTACTCGACGAGGTGACGGCAGAGGCTAAGAAGGCAGGTGACAAGGAGGTCTATCGTTTCGACATGTCACCGATTGCGGGAGACCCGTGGTATGGTAACGACTGGCATCCTAACATCCGTCAGGACGAGAAGATGGCTGATGAACTCACGCCCTTCCTTCGCAAACTGATGAATTGGTATTAACCTAACAACTTTCGGGTTTCTTCGAGGATTCCCAGAAGTTCGTCCATCGTCTCAGCACGGAGCATGGCGATACGTGTCTGGCGGAAGTTGGGAATACTCTTAAAGATAGGTGTGGCAGCAAGGTGTCTTCTGGTATGGAGGATGCCTCGCTTCTCGTCGATACGCTCCACATTGATACGTAATTGCTCTATCAGGATGTCCAGTTTCTGATTAAATGTGAGAGGATTTTCGCCCGTTTCATCAAGGTAATCCCTCACTTCTTTGAATATCCAGGGGCGTCCGAAGGTGGCACGACCAATCATGATGGCATCCACGCCGTATTCCTCAAAAGCCCGTTTGGCATCTTCGGCGGACGTGATGTCGCCATTGCCGATGATGGGGATATGGATGCGGGGGTTCCGTTTCACCTCACCGATGAGGGTCCAGTCGGCATTGCCTGTGTACATCTGCGAACGGGTCCTGCCATGAATGGTCAGCGCCTGAATGCCACAATCCTGTAATTGCTCTGCCAACTCAGTGATGATGAGTTGTTCGTGGTTCCAGCCTAAACGGGTCTTCGCCGTCACAGGCAGTTTCACGGCATCCACTACCTTACGGGTAATCTCCAGCATCTTCGGAATGTTTTGCAGCATCCCCGCTCCGGCACCTTTACCCGCCACTTTCTTCACAGGACAGCCGAAGTTCAGGTCGATGAGGTCTGGCCCAGCCTGTTCCACAATCTTTGCGGCTTCGACCATTGCCTCCACATCACGCCCGTAAATCTGGATACCCACGGGTCGTTCCTCGTCGCTGATGGTGAGTTTGCTGATGGTGGATTTCACGTCACGTATCAAAGCCTCAGCACTCACGAACTCGGTATAGACCATCGATGCCCCGTACCGCTTGCACAGCAGTCGGAAACCGATGTCCGTCACATCCTCCATGGGTGCCAGAAACACAGGTTGGGGTCCGAATTCTATATGGCCTATCTTCATTTTGCCCGCAAAGTTACAAATAAATCATAATTCATCATCCATTATTCATAATTATTTTGTAATTTTGCACGCAGATTATGATGAACGAGGATTTTGACATACGCGAAGAACGGTTCTCGCAGGGCGAAAAGGACTTTGAGAACGCGCTGCGACCACTGACATTCTCCGATTTCAGCGGACAGAAGAAGGTGGTGGAGAATCTGGAGGTGTTCGTGGAGGCGGCCAAATATCGTGGCGAGCCCCTCGACCACACGCTATTGCACGGTCCTCCAGGACTGGGAAAGACCACGCTCTCGAACATCATCGCCAACGAACTCGGCGTAGGTTTCAAGATTACCTCTGGCCCCGTGCTCGACAAGCCAGGCGACTTGGCGGGTATTCTCACGTCATTAGAAAAGAACGATGTGCTGTTCATCGATGAGATTCACCGTCTGTCGCCTGTCGTGGAGGAGTATCTCTATTCAGCGATGGAGGACTACCGTATTGACATCATGATCGACAAAGGCCCATCGGCCCGCAGCATCCAGATAGACCTGAATCCGTTTACCCTCGTAGGTGCCACCACCCGCAGTGGTCTGCTGACGGCACCACTTCGTGCCCGTTTCGGCATCAACATGCACTTGGAGTACTACGATCCTGAGACGCTGCAGAAGATTATCGAGCGTTCGGCAGGCATCCTTGGCGTGCCCATTACCGAGGACGCTGCCCTTGAGATTGCTGGGCGCTCCAGAGGTACGCCTCGTATCGCCAACGCCCTGCTGCGCCGTGTGCGCGACTTTGCCCAGGTGAAGGGTGACGGACGTATCGACACGAAGATTACCCGTGTGGCACTGACGGCACTCAACATCGACAAGTATGGTCTTGATGAAATAGATAACAAGATCCTGCTTACCATCATCGACAAGTTTAAGGGTGGGCCTGTGGGTATTACCACCATCGCCACCGCCGTCGGTGAGGATGCTGGTACCATTGAGGAGGTCTATGAGCCGTTCCTGATTATGGAAGGTTTCATCAAGCGCACACCCCGAGGACGTATGGTGACAGAACTGGCCTACAAGCATTTCGGTCGCAATCCCTATGGCGGCAACATCATGGAACCCAACCTTTTTGATGAGTAAGAAGGTGAGATAGTGAGAAAGATATGAAGACAGGTATATTTGTAGGAAGTTTCAATCCCTTTACCATCGGGCACGACTCGATAGTAAGGCGCGCCCTCCCGTTGTTCGACCGTCTGGTCATCGGTGTGGTGGGCGATAATGTACATAAGCCAGACATGCCTTCGGCAGAGGAGCGCATGCAGGTCATTCGTAATCTCTATGCCGATGACAAGCGTATCGAGGTGAAGCCTTATCACGGACTGGCAATGGACTTTGCCAAAGCCGAGGGTGCTCAATATATTGTAAAAGGTGTGCGGTCGGTGAGCGATTTTGAATATGAACAGTGGCAAGCCGACTTCAACCGCCGTCTGGGGGGTATCGAGACCATCCTGCTCTATACGGAGCCTGAGTTGGCCAGCATTTCTTCAAGTGCTTTGCGCGAACTGGAGCACTTTGGGGTTGATGTCACACCTTTCCTGCCACAAAAGAAATTGTAAATTGTCAAATTGTAAATAATATCAATGATCACATACGAAGCAGAAGGGGTGAAGTTCCCCAATATCGGAAAACGTGAGACCTCCAACTGGATCCGTCGGGTGGCAGCCTCCTATGGGAAGAAGATAGGAGACGTTGCCTATATGTTTGTCAACGATGAAAAGATACTCGAGACTAACAACCAGTTTCTTGGACACGACTATTATACCGACATCATCACCTTCGACTATTGCGAAGGTAAGGTGCTGAATGGCGACCTGATGATCTCACTCGACACCATCTTCACCAATGCCGACAAGTTCGGACGCCCTTACGACGAAGAACTGCATCGTGTGATCATCCACGGCATCCTGCATCTCTGCGGTCTCAACGACAAAGGCCCCGGTGAGCGCGAGATGATGGAAGCCGCCGAAGACAAAGCCCTTGCCATGAGGGAGTAACCAAACATATACCTAAGTTAAAACAAGAGATGAAAAGACATTTTCTGGTTCTACTACTTACAAGTCTATGTGTGATGGCTCAGGCACAGGGTGTGGAAGGTGCTCTGGCCAAGTTTGACAAGAAACCCACGGTTGCTACTGCCAACGAGTTTTTCGATGCCCTGCTAAAGGAGGAGTTTATCGACGAGAAAATCGCTTTTCCTGCTTCTGCGGGTGCTGATTCGTTGTGCCAGCAGGTGTGGTATTGGGCTGCTGAGTGGTTATACGACCAGGGACAATATAAAGAGGCAGAGAAATATGCGCTTGATGCACTGACAAAATATCACCCCTCGAATCCTGAAAAGGCTGACTGCTTGAATACACTGGGTTGTATTTATGTCAGACTGAGTGACTTTAAACAGGCTGCCAATTATTCGCGTCAGAGTGTGGAAATAGATTTGAAGGGTGGGGACCACGATCGTATCTCGTCGAGCATGAACACGCTGGCAGGCATTTTGATGGCAGGTTATCAGGCCAAAGAGGCCGAGCCGGTCATCCTACAGGCACTCGACCACGCCAATAAGGTAGATAATCCTGGTCGTAAGGCAATCATTCTGGGTATGGCCTCAGAGATCTACCACACCTTGGGCGACGATAGCAAGGCACTGCCATACGCAGAACAAGCCATCGAGATAGAACAGAAGTTAGGTCGCAAACCCAAACTCGCCATCCGACTATCACAGAAAGGTTCGGCATTGTTAGGACTGCATCGCTACAAGGAGGCTGAGGAGTTATATCGCCAGATTCTTCCTGATTTCAAAGAGATGGGCGATTACCACTCGTATGCCATTGCGCTGAATCGACTGGGTATGTCGCTGCTCTGCTTGAAGCGTCCTGCTGAGGCTATACCTTATTATAAAGAGGCTGCAGGATTATTCTCGAAGATGGGTGACCTGTATAATGAGATCCATGCGCATCGCGGACTCTATGAGAGTTATTGGACCATCAACCCCGATAGTGCCAAAATCGAACTCGACTATTTTGACTTGCTGAAGGATTCGCTCTACACCCATGCTACTGCCGATGCCTTAAGTCGCTATAATGCCGAATTTGGCAACGACCAGTTAGCACAGGAGAATCAGCAGGTGCGTAGTGCTTACAAGCGTACCATCATCATTGCTATCGTAGTACTCTTGGTAGTTATCCTTATCTCGTGGCTGATCATCCGTCAGATCCGCATCCGCGAACGCAAGAGCATCGAGGCTTTGATGCAGGAAGTTCAACTCCTGCGGGCTGATTCCAAGAAAGAGGAGACTCCTTCATCTGATACATCTACTTCCGCCATTCTTCCTCCCCCTTCAATCGAGGATAATCCAGACCGCATCTTCCTGAAACGGGTTATTGAGGTGGTTAATGAAGGCTTTGCTGATAAGCAGTGGAGTGTTGAGGTGGTTGCCTCGAAGTTGAATATGAGTGTTCAGACTTTCCGTCGTCGCCTGATGAGTGCAGCCGGCGAGAGTCCCAAGGCATTTATCTCGGCTATCCAGATGGAGAAAGCGGGGAATTTGCTAACAGAACAGCCAGATATGCCTATCGTGGATGTGGCCTTTAAGTGTGGTTTCGATGAGGCCAGTAGTTTTACCCACACCTTTAAACGTATCTATGGCGTAACACCATCACAATATCGCGAAAAGCAATAATTGAATTCTTTTTAGGATAAATATACGGAAAATCAGGCAGAAATGCTTGATTTTCTGCGTTTTGGAAGAAAAAAACAATTTATTGGAAGATTTCATCAAGTATCGAAACCATAAATCGTCGTAACTTTGCACCGTCGAAATTAATCAAGTAGAATCGATGATAGAAAACAAAGATAAACAACTGGCAGCACGACGACTCATCTCAGAACATCTGCGATATCTCACCGACCACGAGAAGATGATCCAGCGCATGGTGGACCGCAAGTGGCAGGAGATGCTCCCCCAGATAGAGCGTACGATTGAAAGAAAAATCGATGAACAAATAAATAAATAATAATGTATATAATTAACCCATTAAAAAAACAACAGTTATGAAAAAGAGTATTTTTATGATCGCAGTCCTTGGTCTGATGACCTTCGCTGCATGTGGAAACAAGAGTGGTAACAACGGTGAGAATGCCGAGGCAACTATTGCTACAGACACTCTGGTATTCAGTGAATACAAATGGTATGATTGGACGGCTCTCGTTCCACAGGGAAAGGGCTATCAGTTTACAGAGGAAAGGCCTGCAGCACTGGCAGAGATAACTAGCGATAATGAGTGTTATCTTGTAGGTGGCAAGGCTGTGATTATCATGAATGATTTTGATGGTAAGACAATAGACGAATGGAAAGCCATCGCAGAAAAGAACTGGATCAAAAAAGAAGTTGAAGGACTTGTGGAAACCAAGGTTGCTGGACGTGCTGCGCTGCGCTATCCTACTTATCAGGGAGATGGAACTGATTTGAAGAAGTTTGGCTATGTCTATTATGTTGATTTCAAGGACTTCAGCGAGGCTGGTTTTGGTGGCTACAATTGTTTCACAATCTATGTCCTTCCTGCAGATGGTCAGCCTGAAAAGATTGACGAGATGATAGACGACGAGGAGGTGAAATTCATCCTTGACAACATGGTTATTACTCCAAAGAACGACTAAGTATTTATATGATGATTATTATATTGTAAACGTTAAAAAACAAAGGAATATGAAAACGAATCAAATAATTATCAGAGCAATGTTGGCCCTCGTCATTATGTTTGGAGTTCAGACCACGGCCAACGCCCAATTGGGTGGTCTGCTGAACAAGGCGAAGAAGGCGGTAGAGAAGAAATCAACCAAGAAAGAGTCCACTAGCGAAGGAAGTAGCACCTACACGCCTACAGAAAGCCCTGCCATGAGAAGCATGAACGAGCGCTCAGAGAAAGCTGAGAAGGAGGCAAAGTCTAATGGTGGTATTACTATTAAACACAAAGAGCGCGGCATCATGATGGGAACCTACTACCCCAATGAGCGCAAGTGGGTGCGTAGCGATGGTAGTTACATCATTATTTCAGAGGATGGTACGGGCAAGTGGGATGATGGTCAAGCCGCAGGCAAAATCACGGCCACGGGTTTCAGTACTAATGGTATTCCTCAGATGAACTACAATGCTGAGGCTGATGCTTTTACACTTCCTGATGGCACACTTGTCGGAACAGTGAGGGATGAAGACGAAGGTACTCTGATTACGTATCTTGGAAAAGACTGGATGCAGACATCTGCTCCCGTCGATCATAAAACAATAGGATATCTCACACTTGGCATGGGCATGAACGTGGATATTATTAAGTCGCAAATCAAGAACAATGCCGAGCAGGCCGAGGCAGAAGCCTATTACAAACGCCTTATGAACCCCAAGAAGTTTGACGGACGACAGTTGGATATTTATAATATCTCATGGTTGGAAGGCAAAGAGAAAGGCAAAACCGAAGAGGACGATGAGTGGGTTTTCACAAATGGCTCTCTGAAGTTCAACACGGCTACTGTCGCTAAGTATGAGGACAACATCCTTGATAACTTCTATGACCATCAGGGTATTGATTCCAAAGTGCTTGGTAAGTACACCATCGGTGGCATGAAGGACCGCCATGGCAAATACCTCGGCCACGTAGATAGTAACTGGAATGTTATCAATGCTGCTGGCAAGAAGGTGGGTTATTTGCAGAATGGCCGCATGTTTTTAGCCGATGGCACCCCTATAGGCTACTGCATGGGAGGCTATGCCAAGTTTACTGCTTGCTTTGTCTACTTCATGTACCTGAAGTTGTAAAGGATAAAAAGCTCAACGAGGTTAAGTAAATTTTACGATAAAAAACGATTATATATCAAAAAAATTATGTAAATTTGCAGCGTCATTAATCAATAAACCATAAAGACAATGAAACAATTAATCAAAAATCGTTGGAAGTCGTGCAGTTTGGCTGCTGTGATGGCAGTGGGGCTATGCGGACTGTCCAGCACAGCCGATGCCGCTGAGGTGATGTGCCTGAAGACAAATTCAGGCCAGTATATCGAGGTGGTACGTGTGAGTATGATGGTGGTGGCCGATGGTGCCAGTACCTTCGAGATCGTAGTGAAAGATGGCGAGGGGGCCACGAACGTGGAGAGCATTTCGTTCGAGACTCATGAGAGCGACATCGACCTGAGCAAGTATCAGGGCGAGAGTTCTGAGTACAACCAGACCATCGACACCTCTAAACCCGTTTTCCTTCTTACCAGCACGGGTAAATACTACTACATGAAGGATCTGCCAAAGATGAGTGTCAAAGAAGGTGGCGACAAGATTGACCTTGAAGTGGGTGGACAGACCGAGAACGATGTGGCCTTTGTCTATTTCTATCGCGGACCAGAAGAGAATCTGGAGAACATCGTGGGCATCAGGGATATTGAGAATGCTCCTGTTAGCGAGAATCTTACTCTTCAAACACCTGTAAGTTCGCAGATTCAGATTTCTGGCTGTGGAGCCGCCACGCGTGCTATCGTTTATTCGACGAATGGTCAGCAGATGACAGCAGCACCAGTGAGCAACGGTGTTACCACTATCAATGTGGAGCAGTTAGCAAACGGCATCTACATTGTAAAGGTAGGCCGCAAGGCACTTAAATTCATCAAAAAGTAATCAGATAATAAATAGTAAATAGAATACAATTATGAAAAAGATATTCACCACAATCGCCTTGGCTATGGTAGCCTTAGGCATGCAGGCTCAGGCCACCCAACAGTATTTCCGTGTAGAGTTCAACGTACCCATTACTGGCGATAAAGTGCCTGTGGGGCAGTCAAACAATAGTGTAGCCGCTACCATGCCCGATGATTACACCTTCTGTAATCCTCTGCATGACTATCTCGATTTCCAGGCAGCCAATCCTATGGGATTCCGCAGCACTACCTCTAATATCACAGAGACATCGGCTTTCTATCTTGAGAACGGACGTACCGCCCAGACTCCTGGTGTAGCCGTCAAGTACCCCTATCAGGTAGATCGTATCAAGCAGATTACCGCCTATTCTATTCCCGTAGAGAAGATTACCTGCGACTCAACCACCACTCACGAACTGGAGTTCCACAGCCGTAGCACCAACGGTAGCGATGGTGTCACTGTCTTCCGCGTGGCTGAGTTTACCTTCAACCGCTTGCCCCGCAACGTGGCTGAGTTGAAGACCCTTATCGAGGATGGCAATGGCAACCGTATCGAGGGTATGAACAATCCGCTCTTCGTAGCAGCCTGTCTCGTAGCCGTATGGCCTCGTATCTTGGATTGCAGTCAGGATTGCCGCGATATGATCGACTATCTCTATGGCAAGCACTATTCTCAACTTAACACCACTGGTATCTCTAATGCCGACTTCCAGGATATCTGTAACGCTAAGTTTGCTGGCAAGGATGCTGCTGGAGCCTATCAGTTCAATTCATTGTTCGGATACTTCGACGGAGCCACTCCTGGCAACCAGTACAAGCCCAATGGCAAGAGTTATTCCGAGGGCCCGTATAAGGTACGTTTAGGTTGGCACCCTGCCACACCGCTTTCACCCGTTGGCAACTGGGGTGGTAAGAACATGGCCAAGATCTGTCTGTTCCCCAATCCGAGTGCAGCCAACATCGACGAGATGGGCTTTGAGAATCCTGACATGCGTTTCGTAGAACTCCGTGAGACCAGTAAGAACGGTTGGTTCGTAAGTGGTAAGGAGAAATCCGTAACCATGACGATGAAGGATCAGTTCGATAGTGATTTCTAATCATATTTGACAAATTATATGAAGAATCTCAGACTTTTAACCGTGATGCTTGCTACCATCGTAGCAAGCATCACGATGGCTCAGGAGAAGATTGATCCCTGGCCTTGGGATTTCCCACAGGACGTTAAAGTTAATGTTGAGTTGGGACAGGCTGTTCTTAGTTGCGACGGAATGTACCTTTCCGCCATTGAAAAGAACGAAGACCTGACAAAGAAGGTTTTGATATGGTATAACACTGAGGTTGACAAGGTGGGCGACGGAAAGATTTCCCTTGCGAAGTTTGGCGAGACCCACGAGGTGCCCAATGCCTTGGTAGTACCCCTGAAAAAGGGTCAGAAAGCCAAGAAAGGCGACATCTTGCTGACTTGGTGGCAGGGTGGTAGCGGCATGGAGCGCGCCATTGTGATTGATGACAAGACCCCAACAGAACCCACAGCCATCTTCTTGGATCTGAGTTGGCCTGATGATCCCAACGATCCGAAGATCGAAGAGAAGAGCAAAGGTCGACAGTTGATACCCAATAGTTTTAACGTGATGAAGGACGGCGAATGGGTATCTGGTGCTCAGGTGGCTTATCGTCAGGATGGCGAGTGGAAATCAGGCATTCTGATGCATGCTACTGACGACAAGGTGCTGTTGTCAATCTGGTCGAGCAAACTGACCGCTGTTGATAAGAGCGTTTGTAAACTGATTCCCTTCAACGAGAAGATCAAGAAAGGTGAAAAGGTCTGGTGCGAATGGCTTGACTACTACAGACCTGGCTACATCGTAGAGAAGGTTGACCAGAAGACAGGACACATCTGGGTGAAGAAAGAAGGCAGCGAACGCATCGAATGCATGAGCATAGCCCAAGTAACCAAGGTGCTGGATTAACAACAAAACAATATCCCCATCAATCAATCATCCCCGCCAACCAGCGGGGATGACGTTTATAAGTGGAAGCGATAGCCTAATGTGATGCTCAGATAACGGTTTTGGGCGTTGTCGGGATTTTCAGTCTTGTCAATCTTTGTTAGTCCGAAGTAATAGCGGGCATCAAGCGAGATGTTCTTGTATTCGTATGACAGTCCAACAGGAATACCCCAATCGAAGGACTTACAGACATCCGTGATCAATGATTTTCATTTGGCATCCCAACTCATTACGATGGCTATAGGGTTCTTTCCTGTTTCTATCTTTTTCACAAACTGTCCATCAGGAGAGTAAATATTTACATATCCACTATCGCTGTCTTTTCCTTTGCAGGCGACGTAGATATGTCCATTTAGATAGTCAACTCCCATCGCAGAAGGATTATCCAGAGCATCTGCAGAAAACATCCCCGATGTTTCTTCGCCAGGGATATAATAACCGAAAGTAACGGGTGTTGCCGGATTCGTCTTTGGGGCATTGACCACATATAGTAAATTGCCATTATCTTTTGCACACAATGTGGCATCGATAAGATTCACAACATCGGGCTCACTAATCCTCCTGATACCTGCCAGAACCTGATTGCCGTTCTCGTCAATAGTTCCCTTGTCGAGACATAATGTATTTCCACCTACACGAAATATGTCCGTAGGACAAATCAATAAGCCGCTTGTTACTTTTTTCAAGGGATCTTTCCCACCAATGAAGTCAATGGATGCATTGCCTTTGCCTCTATCAGAACAGGCAACGATCAGTCCGCTGTATCCACGGCCAATGGCCATGCCTTCCGGATACGATCCCGCCTTCTCAATGCCCTCTGTAGAGAATGTTTTCACATTGAGTTTCCCCACATAGCCTGCATCAAACGACACGTATAAACTCACATCATTGAAGAGCAGTCGGCGTGGTCCTATACCCTTCTCCCCCCAGAGTTCCCTTGTATTAATACTCTTCACGGACTTCATCGACAATTTGTCAATAATCTCAATCTGATTAGCATCGGTAATGTTGACGATGAGATAGTCATCGCTGACAACGATGTCTCGGGGTGTTCCCACTAAATTGGGAATCTTTATTTGGCTGACCGACCAGTCTTGGGGATTAATACGGGTTATACAGCCATCAGTACTTGAAGCCTGATCTCCCTGACATAGTATATACATACCTTCTGTAAAGGCTGTTACAATACGGGGTTTTTCCTCTTCCTCCTTTCCGTCATCCTTATTCTCACATCCCATAGTGACAAATATGCTCCAGGATGCTATCAAAAGGAAATTGGCAATGTTGAATAATTTTCTGAACATCATAATCTATTCAATTTATATATTATTGTTATACATTTACAAAGATACAACCTTTATTCAATAATAATGAATTTATGTACATAACTAAAACTTCCACATCTATAAAGTTACCTCAGGAAAACGATCAGCAGAACCCGTGATCCATACGCTGATCCTTCTTTTTTAATTTTCATATATGTGGACACTAGTGGTATCATATTTATTTTCTGTCTCTAATACT
>JAGCPK010000067.1 GCA_017965725.1 Prevotella sp. | reverse complement strand
CGTACCCGATGGTACTGTGCTTGTGGTGTATGGCGAGAGTCTCCGAGTGAAGGAACAGACTTGGCGTGCCGCTGGCGTGGTGGTGCCGGTGTTCAGTTTGCGCAGCGAACAGTCGTACGGGGTGGGCGACTTTGGCGACCTGCGTCGTCTGGTGGATTGGGCGGTGGCTACTGGCATGAAAGTCATCCAGACGCTTCCCGTGAATGACACCACCACTGACGGCGGTTGGCACGACTCCTATCCTTATAATATCGTCTCGGCCTTTGCCCTTCATCCCCACTATTTGGATCTGGAGGCACTCGGTCCGTTGAAGGACAAAAAGAAGATGACTGCCTATCATCGGCAGCGCAGGGAACTGAATGCCTTGGGATACAGCGACTACGAGGCCGTGGATCGCGTGAAGTCGGCGTATATCCGTGAGGTCTTTGAGGAGCGAGGCAAGCAGACGCTCGATTCGAAGGAGTTCAAGGCGTGGTTTGAGGAGAATAAGGATTGGCTGGAGCCATACGCCAATTGGGTAATTAGGAATGAGAAATTAGAAATGAGGAATGATGATATCATTTATTATATCCAATATTCCCTTCATACTCAATTAAAGGCGGCGGCGGATTATGCCCGTTCAAAAGGGGTGGTGCTGAAAGGAGATATCCCCATTGGCGTCAATCGCGACAGCGTGGAGACAGCCACTCATCCCGAACTCTTCAACATGGACAGTCAGACGGGTGCGCCCCCTGATGTCTTCTCACAGAACGGCCAGAACTGGGGATTCCCTACCTACAACTGGAAGGCGGCAACAAACTCTCAACTCTCCACGCTCAACTCTCCACTCTCTACTTGGTTCCATCGTCGCCTGCAGTGGATGAGCCAGTACTTCGATGCCTTCCGCATCGACCACGTGCTGGGCTTCTTCCGCATCTGGGAGATTCCCAACGATGCTGTCTTCGGATTGTTGGGACATTTCTCACCGGCACTGCCTTTGGCCGTCAGTGAGATAGAGTACTTCGGATTGCCCTTCCGCAAGGATTTCATGACGCGTCCGTTCATCAACGACAGGATTATCCAGCGACTCTTCGGCATTCACGCCCAGTATGTCAGGGAAAACTATCTCATCCCCCGCAGTTACGGCTTGTATGACCTGAAGGCGGAGTTTGACACGCAGAAGAAAGTGCGCGACTATTTTGCGGGGCGTGGCGACGAGAACAGCCTTTGGATCCGCGACGGTCTCTATCGCCTGATCAGTGGGGTGCTCTTCCTCGAAGATCCGCGACAGCCGGAAATGTATCATCCTCGCATTGGTGTGTTCCAAGAGCCTGTCTATGATGCGCTGACGGCAGAGGAGAAAGATGCCTTTATGCGACTCTACAACAACTATTACTACCAGCGCCACAACTTCTTCTGGGGCGGTGAGGCCATCCGTCGTCTGACGGACATCCTGAGTAGCAGTCGTATGCTCTGCTGTGCCGAAGACCTGGGCATGTTGCCGGATTGCGTGGCTCCCGTACTCGACCAGTTGCGCATCCTGACACTTGAGATTCAGTCGATGCCCAAGCAGAACGGCTTTGAGTTTACCCACCTCGACGGCAATCCCTACCGCAGCGTGGCCACCTTCTCCACACATGACATGCCGCCCCTGCGACTGTGGTGGGAGGAGAGTCCTGAGCGCACCCAGCGCTATTATGTCACCATGCTCCAGAAACAGGGTCATGCGCCTGAGCATCTGCCTGCCCATCTGGCTGAGGAGATTATCGCCCGTCATCTGTATTGCCCGTCGATGCTCTGTCTGATGAGCCTGCAGGACTGGTTGGCGATGGACAGTGAACTGCGCTCGAAGAATCCCCGTGAGGAGCGCATCAACGTGCCCAGTGATCCGTATAACCGTTGGAAGTACCGCATGCACCTCACCATCGACGACCTCCTCGCCGCCACGAAATATAATAATAAGGTACGCACGATGATAAAGCGTTCGAAACGATGAGATACGATACTTTTATCTTCGATCTCGACGGGACGTTGCTCGATACTCTGGGTGATCTGGCTGCATCGGTGAACTACGCCCTTCGCAGTCATGGGATGCCCGAGCACTCGCTCGATGATGTCCGCCGCTTTGTAGGTAATGGCGTACGACGACTGATGGAACGTGCCATCCCTGAGGGAGCCGAGAACCCACTGTTTGATGAGGCTTTCGCCACCTTCCGCCAGTATTACATGGCGCACTCCCTGGATACTACCCGTCCTTACGACGGCATTCCTGAGACACTCGCTGCCCTTCGTGCAAGGGGTTGCCATATCGCAGTGGTGAGCAATAAGATGATGGCGGCTACAGTCGAACTCTGCCAACATTTCTTTCCTGATACTGTTGAAGTGGCCATGGGTGAACACGAGGCCGAGGGCATCCGCAAAAAACCTGCACCCGATACTGTCTTCGCCGCCTTGGATTCTTTAGGCATTCCCCGCCCCTTAAGGGGAGAGGATAGGGGTGGGGTAGTTTATGTCGGCGACAGCGACGTAGATATCCAGACCGCCGCGAATGCTGGCATCCCCTGCATCTCCGTGCTCTGGGGCTTCCGCGACAAGGATTTCCTGATACAACACGGAGCGACATCCTTCGTTTCTGCTCCCTCAGATTTGCTCAATTTTTAGTCCCCCCTACAATTATCTGCCCCGAACCTGGTTTGTCTTATTGCACCCCCTGCAAAACTCTGAGTCGAATCACGGGGATGATTTTGCATACCCTGCATTTCTTTGCCCCGAATCTGGTTTGCCTCATTGCACCCCCTGCATAAGTCTGCCCTGAATCCTGGCACGTTTTTGCAATCCCTGCAAAAGTATCAACTGAATCCCGGGCATGTTTTTGCAATCCCTGCAAAAGTCTCAACTGAATCTCAGGCATGTTTCTGCAACCCCTGCATTTCTTTGCCTCGATTCTGGGGAAGGTCTTGCCACCCCTGCAAAAGCCTCAACCGAATTCTGGTGGCAAAGGTACAACATCCAGATTGCGGTTTTCGAATAAATGGCAAAGTATTTTTGAAGGTTCCAAATACTTTTCGATTTTTTTTCAGTGATTACAACTCCTGTAACCTCGCAATGTACTTCCCAAGGATGTCGAACTCAAGGTTGACAACCGTGCCTACACGGATGTCGCAGAAATTAGTGTGCTCGAAGGTGTAGGGGATAATCGCCACTTGGAAAGTGTTGCTGGTGGGGTTGCAGACGGTAAGGCTGACACCGTTGACGCTGACGCTGCCTTTATCGACGGTGAAGTAGCCCTTCTTGGCCATCTCGCGGTTTTCTGGGTATTCGAAGGTGAAGTAGGTGCTGCCGTTGGCATCCTCCATCGCGATGCATTTCGCCGTCTCATCGACATGCCCCTGTACGATATGTCCGTCTAGACGTCCGTTCATCAGCATCGAACGCTCCACGTTCACTTTGTCACCTACCTTCAGCAAACCGAGGTTTGTGCGATCGAGAGTCTCCTTCATGGCAGTGACCACATACGTGCCGTCGATAATCTTAACGACAGTGAGGCACACACCATTGTGGGCGACACTCTGGTCGATCTTCAACTCATCGACAAATGAACAACGAAGGGTAAAGTCGATATTCTCGCGGTCTTTCTTAATGGCTACAACGGTAGCAAACTCTTCTATAATACCAGAAAACATATCTATAAATTTTAAACTATATACAATAAAAAAACCGGGTGCGTGCCGATGATTTGGTGAAAACTCCTGTTTCACACGATATGGGTGCTCTCCGTCGTTGTAATCCACCGGCATCATGATGCTCTCCCGAGGGATGTGGCCCGCCATTGGCAAGAGAAACTGGCCCGATTTTGATTTTTTAATGTAGAGTATCCCGATCTATGCGGCACGACCCGAATTCTGATGCAAAGATACACTTTTTTTCGAAAAGTCCAAAGAAAACGAAAGAAAATAATTATCTTTGCAACAAAATTTAATGATTATGAGCAAGAATATATGTATAGTTGCTGGCGCACGCCCAAATTTTGTGAAGGTGGCACCACTGATCCGTGCGATAAAAAAGTCGGAGCAGGCCGAGTATTTGTTGGTTTATGCTGGTCGTGAGGATGACCCGACATTGGAACCCTCGCTCTTCGAGGATCTCCAGATGCCGCGTCCGAACTTCTATCTGGGTGTGGATAGTGTGAAACTCAATGAGATTACCAGTCGTGTGATGGCTGAGTTTGATGCATTCCTCGACGAGCATCCTGTGGATGTGGTGATCGTCGTCGATGACCTCGCCTCTACGATGGCGGCGGCTATCGTCACCAAGAAACGGGGTATCCGTCTGGCGCATCTCGTGGCTGGTACCCGTTCCTTCGACATCAACATGCCGAAGGAGATCAACCGCCTGGTGATCGATGCCCTGAGCGACTATCTCTTCACGGCGGGTGTCAAGAGCAACAGCGTGGCTACCCGAGAGCAGCAGGGGGAGAATTCGCAGACCTATATGGTGGGGAATATCCTGATGGATACCCTGCGCTTCAACCACGACAGGCTCCAGAAACCTGCGCTGATGGAGGGGGTGCCTGGATGCTATCTTGTGTTCACACTTAACCGCCGTGCCTTGTTGGCTGATCGTGAAAATCTGCACAAAATGGTGGATGCTTTACAGGATGCGGCAGGGGGGATGACCATCGTTGCGCCTCTTCGCGGAGAAGCCCGCAAGGAACTTGAGAATTATAATAATAAAATACTGGTTACCAATCCACTATCTTATCTTGAGTTCGGGTGGATAACGACTCATGCGGCAGGCATTATCACTGACTCTGGTAACGTCGCGGAGGAGGCGACCTTCAACAGCGTGCCCTGTATCACACTCAACAATTATACCGAACATCAGGAGACAGTCACCATAGGTTCCAACGTGTTGGTAGGGGAGGATGCTGATAAACTGCGTGAGGCTGTCGGGAAGATGGTCAGCGGTGAATGGAAGAAGTGCGCCCTTCCCGATCGTTGGGACGGACGCACTGCCGAAAGAATACTTCAGATACTTCTTTCATAACTCCCTTCCCTTTTGGGAGGGATGGGGAGAGGCTTAATAGTTTTCAGCCTTTACCTGGAAGTAGGCCTGCGGATGGTCACAGACGGGACATACTTCTGGGGCTTTCTTGCCGATGACGATGTGTCCGCAGTTGCTGCACTGCCAGATGACATCGTTGTCCTTCGAGAACACCTGTTCTTTCTTGATGTTGTCGAGCAACTTACGATAGCGCTCCTCGTGCTCCTTTTCGATCTTGCCTACAGCCTCAAACTTATCGGCAATCTCGTCGAAACCTTCCTCGCGGGCTTCCTTTGCCATACGGGCATACATGTCTGTCCACTCGAAGTTCTCACCGTTGGCGGCAGCCTCTAAGTTCTCTGGGGTACTCTTAATAGCACCGCCCTCCAGCAACTTAAACCACATCTTGGCATGTTCCTTCTCGTTGGCGGCGGTCTCCTCAAAGATGGCTGCTATCTGCACATAGCCGTCTTTCTTGGCCTTCGATGCCCAGTAAGTGTACTTGTTGCGTGCCTGACTCTCACCTGCGAATGCTTCCTGCAGGTTTTTCTCTGTCTTTGTTCCTTTCAGTTCTTTCATAATCGTATCTGTTTTTAGTTTAGTGAATGAATGTTTGTGCAAAGATACGTATTAATTCCGAATTCTCCAAATTATTCCCCTTTTTATTTGGAACTTTCAAAAAAACGCAGTACCTTTGCAGTCGTATGATGACCCGACAAACACGTATTCTTGCCATAGTGGCAATCCTTCTCACAAAGACCATCCGCGCCGATGCGCAGAAGTTTAAATTCAACCATTTCGTTGACAGTGTGCTGATGTCCAGATACTGGCGTGCCGATATCGACACCAACTACATCACTCGTCCGCAGACCAAGTGGACGCTGGTAGGACGAGTTAAAATGACAGGAGCACGCATCAAGGCCGAGGGAGTGGATAATGGTCAGCATTTCAAGACGGAACTTCAGGCCGACAATAAAACGACGGTCAGTGCTGGTGTGAGTTACTTGGGACTTGCGGTGAGCCTCGCCATCAATCCCGCTAAGTTGTTGGGCAAGTATCACGACTACGAACTGGGCTTCCGTTCGTATGGCAAGCGCTTCGGCTTCGATATTGCCTATCAGGACGCCAGTAACTTCAGAGGATGGCATGAGTTGGAAGGCGTGCGAGAGGAGGTGACCACGTCGGAGGATATGTTCAAATTGCGGACATTTAACGTGAACGCCTACTATGCGTTCAACTATCGTCACTTCTCCTATCCCGCCGCTATGGCTCACAGTTATCTCCAGCGCCGATCGGCAGGCAGTTTCCTGCTTGCTGCATCGGGACAGGGGCAGCACGGAAAGGTCAACAGCGACCATCATAAGATGGACTTCAAGATGACCAACATAGGCATTGGTGCCGGTTATGCCTACAACTACGTTCCTGCAAGCGGTTGGTTGCTCCACTTCTCGGCCCTGCCTACGCTGATTGTCTATAGTAACACATCGCTTACTACAGGCGACACCGAGATTCCTCTCCACTATCGCTTCCCCGAGGTGATCATCACCTCTCGCTCGGCAGTTGTCAAGCAGATAGGCAATAACAAATTCGCCGGCCTCTCTGTGGTCTTTAATTACTGCAGGGTAGGCGACAGGGATGAACTTGCTATCCGTAACCAGAAGTGGCTTGCTCGTCTTTACTTCGGTTTCAGACTTTAGATGTTGTTTGCCAGATGTGGATTCACTCTTCGGGGGCAAGGTTCTGATTATTTCGGCAGAGTGAGGAAATAGCCGAGTTTGTAGAAACCGAAGAGTTTCACGCTGGGGTGGGAGCCACAGATGTTGCGGCGGATGAGTCCACCGAAGACACGATGGGAAAGGCGGATGATACTCAAAATCAAGGGAATGTGAATACCCTCGACGAGGGTGAGCAGACGGGAATAGCCTCTTAACTCATTCTGGAAGGTATGGAGGGTGCGTAACCCTTCCTCGGTCTTACTGACAAAGTCGGGGTTGCTCTCGAAGGTATTGAAACCCATCGGGTTGTCGATATGGGTGATGGTGATATGATCAGCACGCAGTTGTTTGCCAAAGAGCACATCCTCGTAGCCATAGTAGCGGAAACGCTCGTCGAAGGGGTGGGAGAGCATGAGGTCGCGACGGATGAAGAAGTTGGCGGTGTGGAAGTCACGGTAGGGATTCTGTTGGCGTATCTCCACCGTATGTTCATGCTCTGAGACTTTCTCGTAGCGATAGCGGAGGTTTCCTTTCAGGGCATCGGCATCGCCACCAATAGAGACACCGCCATCAATGACATCGGCACCATCCTGAGAGAGATACTTGCTGATGAAGTCGGATCGCACCACCGTCATGTCGCTGTCGATGAAGAGCAACCAGTCATAGTGTGCTTCTCTGGCGAGAAGGTTCCTGATGGCGGCACGACCGATGTTTTGGGGTTGGATCAGATACTGACAATGCCCCCACTGCTCTATTTGACGATTTTCTGCCACGATAGAAGCATCGGTAGAACCATCATCTCCAACCAGAATCTCGTACACAATCCCTGCCACCTCAGCCTGTTGTCTGAGGTCACCCACTAACTTGACACAGAGGTCGTTATAAGTAGGAATGAGGATGGATAAATTCTTAATGCTCATGATTTCGGCAACAAAATTACGAAAAAGTTTTGTAGTTTCCAAATTTTTGTGTACCTTTGCACCCGCTTTTACGAGATAAGAGCATGAAATTCAAATTTTAACAACAAATTTAAACATTAAAGACAATGGCAACAAAGATCAGATTGCAGCGCGGCGGCCGTAAAGGTTATGCCTTCTACAGCATCGTAATCGCCGACGCTCGTGCACCACGTGATGGTCGTTTTACTGAGAAGATTGGTACTTACAATCCTAACACCAATCCTGCCACAGTAGACTTGAATTTCGACCGTGCACTCTATTGGGTTGAGACAGGTGCCCAGCCCACAGACACAGTACGTAACATCCTCAGTCGTGAGGGCGT
>JAGCPK010000066.1 GCA_017965725.1 Prevotella sp. | reverse complement strand
TGGCAGCCACATTGGGTATCAATGCCCAGAAGGCCATGAAAGCCCCTAAAGGCGGCAAGGCTATCAGTGACGAATTGCTCGGCATCTTTTTCGAGGACATCTCATCAAGTGCCGATGGAGGACTTTATGCCGAGTTAATACAGAACGGCTCGTTTGAGTATAGTCCCGCAGAGCGTGACGGTTGGGGCCCAGGCACTGCTTGGAAGCAGGTTCGCCCAGGTCACTCGCTGGGAACGATGTTTGTGCGGATGGACAATCCCCTGAACGCCAACAATCCAACCTATATGCGTCTGCACACAGAACGTGCCAAGGAGTATTATGACTATCGCGGATGGACGGGTTACGGTATCCAAAACGATGGTTTCGATGGTATCAGCGTAAAGGCCGGCGAGAAATATGATTTCTCAGTTTTCCTGCGTAACATCGGTGCTGCAAAAAAAATACGTGTGGCTTTGATAGCACAACCGCAAGGCCGCGGCTTTGGCTTCGGTCCCAGAGACCCGAAACTCCTGGCAGAGGCTAAGTTCGACTTAGAGGCCAAGTTCGACCTCAACAAAACCTCTTGGCAGAAGTACGAGGCCGTTCTGACACCCGACTCTACCTGTCAGAATGCTTCCCTGCAGATCCTCGTGCTCACCCCTGGCGACCTCGACATCGATATGGTTTCACTCATGCCACAGGACACTTACAAGGGTCATGGCCTGCGTAAGGATCTGGCCCAGGCTCTTGCCGACTTGCAGCCTAAGTTCATGCGCTTCCCTGGCGGATGCGTGGTACATGGCGGTGGCGACGGTTTCTGGGACACCTATCGTTGGAAGACCACCATCGGTCCGAAAGAACAGCGTAAGGGTATCAAAAATACCTGGGGCTATCATCAGAGCATGGGACTGGGCTTCTTCGAGTATTTCCAGTTCTGTGAAGACCTTGGTATGGAGCCCCTGCCTATTCTGCCTTGCGGTGTGAGCTGTCAGGGTACCAATGGCGGTTGGAGCATGAAGGATCAGGCTCAGGACGTGGTGCCTATGAGTGAGATGGACGAATGGGTGGCTGAAGCTATCGACCTCATCGAGTGGGCCAATGGCGATCCTGCCACCAACCAGTGGGCTAAGATGCGTGCTGACGCAGGTCATCCTGCTCCCTTCAATCTGAAATATCTCGGTCTCGGCAACGAGGAGCGAATTTCTCCAGAATTCATCGAGCGATTTAAATATATATATGAACGCGTGATGAAAGCACATCCTGAGATCGTTATCGTCGGCACCGCCGGACCTGGTTCACATCCTGGCAATAGCGACCTGAAGAACGGTTGGGATCTGGCTGACGAGATTGGTATGCCCATCATTGATGAGCACTACTACGAGCCTAACGCCTACTTCCTCTCTTCACGCCAGTACAATTATTACCCCCGTGACCGCAAGACGAAGGTCTATCTCGGCGAATATGCTGCCAAAGATAAAAAACTCATTGATGCACTGGCTGAAGGTCTGTATCTGTTACATGTTGAGGCCAACGGTGACATCGTTGCCATGACCTCCTACGCTCCCCTCTTCGCCAAGAAAACCAATACCAACTGGAACCCTGACCTCATCTATTTCGACAATGAGCGTCCTTACCTCACCTGCAGTTACTATGTACAGCAGATGTTCGGACAAAGTGCAGGTCAGTATTACTATGGCGACTGCGTGAAGATTGAGGATCCCGACAAGGCACCTCGTTGGAGAGGACTGCCCGAAGATCAGGAGACCGGATATCTACAGGGACAAAGCGTCGTGTTGAATGTCAAGACGCGTAAACTCTATGTCAAACTGGTGAATGCGTCGGACAAGGAAAAGGAGTTTGATGTCAACCTGAGCCGTTTCCCGCTGAAGAAAACCTGCGTGAAGACTGTGCTCGCAGGTAATCCCAACGACGAGAACAACTACGAGGCCCAGCCCATCGTTCCACAGACAGAAACCATCAAGGCCCAAAAGAAGTTCGACATCGATCTGAAACCTTACTCAATGGTGATGCTGCAGTATTCTCTGTAATAAGATATGAAGAAAAAGACCATTTTGTTGCTGATGGCTGCTTGGACTGTGGTGGCAGGCAACGCACAAGACAAGTTGTATGCCGATGAGTTCCCCATCGGTGATGTGACATTACTCGACGGTCCGCTGAAGAAGGCGCGCGACCTGAACATCCAGACGCTACTACAGTATGACTGTGACCGTCTGTTGGCACCTTATCGCAAAGAGGCGGGTTTGGAACCAAGAGCGAAGACCTATCCCAACTGGGACGGACTTGATGGACATGTGGGCGGCCATTACCTGACAGCGATGGCCATCAACGCTGCCACCGGGAACAATGAATGTCGCCGCCGCATGGAGTATATGATTAGCGAACTGCAAGTCTGTGCTGATGCCAACATCAAGAACCATCCCGACTGGGGCAAGGGCTACGTGGGTGGCATGCCTAACAGCGAGCGCATCTGGAGCACTTTCAAGAAAGGTGATTTCAGAGTCTATTTCGGTTCATGGGCACCTTTCTATAATCTGCATAAGATGTATGCAGGCCTGCGTGATGCCTGGCTCTATTGTGGCAACGAACAGGCCAAAACGCTCTTTCTCGGCTTCTGCGACTGGGCCATCGACCTGACGGCAAATCTGAGCGATGAACAGATGGAACAGATGCTGGGCAACGAGCACGGTGGTATGAACGAGGTACTGGTGGATGCCTATGCCATCACCAAAGACCCGAAGTACCTCGCTGTCGCCAAGCGCTTCTCCCACCGCAGGCTGCTCACACCGATGTCGCAACGTGTAGATAATCTCGACAATATGCATGCCAACACACAGGTGCCAAAGGTGGTAGGCTTTGAACGCATCAGTGAACTGAGCGGTGACGAGAGCTATCACAACGCTGCCGATTTCTTCTGGGATATTGTTACTGGCGAGCGTTCTTTGGCCTTTGGAGGCAACTCGCGTCGCGAACATTTCCCCAGCAAGGAGGCCTGCACAGACTTCATCAACGACATCGACGGGCCTGAGACCTGTAATACCAATAATATGCTGAAATTGACAGAGGACATGCATCGTCGGAATCCTGAGGCCCGCTATGCTGATTTTTATGAGTTGGCGACCTTCAATCATATCCTCTCTTCGCAACATCCTGAGCACGGCGGTTATGTCTATTTCACGCCAGCCCGTCCGCGCCACTACCGTAACTACTCGGCCCCCAATGAGGCCATGTGGTGCTGTGTGGGCACAGGTATGGAGAATCACGGGAAATACGGACAGTTTATCTATACACATGTGGGCGATGCTCTCTATGTGAATCTCTTCGTAGCCTCTGAACTGAACTGGCGTGAGAAGGGACTTACACTGAAACAGGAAACGATCTTCCCTTATAGTGAGACGAGTCGTATCACCATCACCAGCGGTAAGGGTAAGTGCCCCATGCTGGTGCGCTATCCGGGTTGGGTAAAACCTGGACAGTTTGAGGTGAGAGTGAACGGTCAAAAGGTGAATATCATCAGCGGGCCATCATCCTATGTCACCATCGACCGTCAATGGAAGAAGGGTGATGTCATAGAGGTGTCCTTCCCCATGCACAACAGCATCAAATATCTGCCTAACGTACCGCAATATATCGCCCTGATGCACGGACCCATCCTGCTCGGCATGAAGACAGGAACGGAGGATTTGGCACACCTCGTCGCTGATGACAGCCGCTTTGGACAATATGCCGGTGGCAAGAAGTTGCCTATCAATGAGGCACCGATCCTTATCAACGACCATATCGAGGACATCGCCAACCAGTTGCAGCCTATTACAGGCAAACCTCTTCACTTCACTCTCAGTACGAAGATGGAGAATGGCATCCATAACGAGATACAGCCATTCTTCGAAATACATGACTCACGCTATATGATCTATTGGCTCGCCCTGTCGGAACAGAGTTACAAGGGTTATCTCGACGACTTGGCCAAAAAAGAACAAGAGCGTCAGGCACTGGAAGCCCGCACCATCGACAAGGTGCAGCCTGGTGAGCAACAGCCAGAGACGGATCATAAGATGGAGACCGACCGTTCACAGGTGGGCAATACCAACGATGTCTTCTTCCGCGATGCCCGTGATGGACACTATTTCAGTTATCTCATGCAGACGGCTGGCCGCACGGACCTCAGCCTTCGTCTGAAATTCTGGGGTGTGGGCGAATGGAAGACCCATGAGTTTGACATTTTCATAGATGACATGCTCCTGACATCCGTCAACAATACCGGTAAATACCGTATCTCAGAATTCAAATATGAGACCTTCGGCATTCCTGCGGAAGTGCTGAAAGACAAGACGCAGATCAGGGTGAAGTTCGTGGCAAAACCAGGTAAACAAATAGGAGAAATCTACGGTGTCAGACTGATAAAAGGTGATTAGTGAAGTGTGAAAAGTAATAATTTCTGATTTCTTTACATAGTTTTCGGGAAAAAAGCGTATATTTGCGGCTGATATGTCGAAAGTTACTAAATTCATCGCTAGGACCCTGTCGTTCAGACTTAGTCTGAGAATCATCGCTGCCTTGGCCATACTGCTGATGCTGGCGTTGATGATCATGTTCTATTTCTCACGTAAGGCCTTGAGGGAAGAGGCATTGCAGAATGCCGGACAGACATTGGAGGTGATGGTGGAGCATATCGACAATATCCTATTGAGCGTGGAGCAGTCGGCAGGCAATATCTACTGGAAAATGGTGGGCCAAGCCAACCAACCCGAAATCATGGAGATGTATGCGCATAAACTTATGGAGCGCAATCCCTATATTAAGGATAGCCGGATTATCTGGGATGCAGACAGCAATACTGTGGAGACATTTGCGCGGTGGACGATTCCCTACGAAGCAAACAGCGACAAGAAGGATGCTGTGGTGACCTTCAGCCTACCCTTCTACGATAAAGAGCAGAAGTTGAACGTACTGTCCATCGACGTGTCGCTGACGCTGCTCTCGAAAATTATGCTCGAAGTGAAGCCTTCGCCCAACTCTACTTGTGCTTTGTTAAGCGAGAACGGCACGGTCATCGTCTATCCCAAAAGCGATATGCTGAACCAGAATTTGATTGCACTGGCTGAGAAATACTACCATCCTTCGGTGATTGAGGCAGCAGAGGCCATGCTGGCAGGTGAAACGGGCTACAAGAAAATGGAACTGCGGGGGAAGACCTGCTATGCATTCTATAAGCCCTTTAAGCAGGCCGAAGTGAGGGGACGCGCTATGATAGACATGGGCTGGAGTGCGGGCATCATCTATCCCGAGGAGGACATCTTCGGCAGTTACAACCAACTGATCTATACCGTGCTTGTCATTGCCGTGGTGGGACTGGGACTACTGCTTTTATTCTGCCGACTCTTCATCCATCACCAACTGTTGCCATTGCGACGGCTGGGAAAGTCTGCACAACAAATTGCAGAAGGACATTACGACGAGCCCATCCCCGAGAGCAGGTTGCAAGACGAGGTTGGACGTTTGCAAAACCACTTCCACGTGATGCAGCAGTCGTTGGCCGTCCACATGGGTGAGATGCAACATCTGACAGATACCCTGAAAGAGCGAGGTGAGGTGCTGCAGGCAACCTACGAACAGGCACAGGCAGCCAACCGCATGAAGACAAACTTCCTCTATAACATGTCAGATCAGATGATGGCTCCTGTCAATGGCATCCTTCAAAGCGTCAAGACTATCTGTCGCAAAAGTGATGAACTGACAGAAGAGGACACCACCAAACTCGTGAACGAGATTTCACAGCGAGGTGAAAAGATAACGGCACTGTTAAATCAGTTGATTGCAGACTCAGAGAAATTGATTGTTGAGAATTAAGAATAAGAGATGCGGAAGATAATACAACATATACGGCAATCGCTTTCGTGGAAACTCAGCCTCGGCATTCTGCTGATGGCCATGCCGATTTTTGTGTTGTCGATAGGCATCCTCTTCCTACAGTCGAGATACCTGGTGAGGCAGGAGGCGACGAAGCATGCATGTAGTGTGCTGAACACTACCATGCAACGTATCAACAGATACATGGATATTGTAGAGACGGCTACCAATATCAACGACTGGGAGATAACGGCCCACCTGAATCCAGACTCGATATTAGCCTACTCACGCTTCATTGTCATGCTCAACAGCCAGATTGACGGTTGCTCCATCAGTGCCGAGCCAAACACCTTCCCGAAATACGGTAGGAACTTCTCGGTTTATACTGTGAGGGAAGGGGATAGTGTGACCACCGTCATAGAAGAACCGTATGAGTACTTTGAGAAAGTATGGTACAAGACACCACATCTCTTGGGCAAACCCTGTTGGGTAGTCTATTATGATGAGAGCGACTCACTGGAACTAACTCTCGACGGCATGATTGCCTCCTACAGCAAACCCCTCTACAATGCCGACAAGCACTTCGTGGGTGTCATCTCCACTGACCTCTCGCTGATAAGACTCTCGAAGATCATTACGGCAGATATGCCCTATCCAGACTCCTATTTCATGATGACTAGCGAGGAAGGGCGCTACTTCGTACATCCCGACTCGACACAACTCTTCACCCATACTATCTTCAGCGATGCCGACCCACAGAAGAATGCCGACATAATTGCCTTGGGTCATGAGATGACTACTGGCAAACAGGGCTGCATGAGTGTCATGATCAAGGGTCAGCCATGTCTGGTGTGTTATCAGCCCGTATCCGGCACCAAGTGGAGCCTCGCCCTGGTATGTCCCGAAAGGAGTGTCCTTCAGGGCTACAACCGTCTAAGTATGATCATCGCACCGCTTATCCTCATGGGACTCTTTTTTATCCTACTGTTCTGTAGCGTCACCGTGGCCCATGCCATCCTTCCGCTTCATAAACTGACTGTTAAACTGCAGCGTATTACTGAAGGACACTATGATGAACAAATCTCACAAAGTAACCACCATGATGTGGTGGGTCGTCTGCAAAACAGTTTCGCCCAGATGCAAGAGTCGCTGAGCCAACATATCAACGACATCCAGCAGATGAACGAAGAGGCGGCACGGCGCAATGAGGAACTGGTACGTACCAGTGAACTGGCGAAGGAAGCCAACAAACAGAAATCGCTGTTTATCCAGAACGTGTCCCACCAGATCCGAACGCCCCTGAACATCATTATGGGCTTCTCGCAGGTGATGAAGGACGGTAAAAACATGTTACCAGAAGAGGAAGCCAAGAGCATCACGGACATGATGAGGCATAATGCCCTGATGCTGAACCGTATGGCCCTGATGCTCTTCGACAGTTCGGCAAGAGGTACCACCGAAGAAGTGTATGCAGGCAAGAATGATGAGGTAATCTGTAATGAGATTGCCCGCGAGAGCATCACCAACATCCAGGAGCAATACCCAGAGATAGCCATACGTTTCTTGTCGGACGTGCCTGACGATTTCAGCATCACCACCAATCGCACCTACCTGCGGCACAGCATCCGTGAGATACTTTACAATGCCACCAAATACTCCGACGGAAAGAACATTTCACTGCGCGTCAGTGAAATCGGGTCGAATATCCGCTTTATCATCGAGGATACGGGCCCGGGCATTGCTGAGGAAGATATGAATCGCCTGTTCGAGATGTTCACCAAGGTCAACGACCTCTCTGAGGGCCTCGGACTAGGACTGCCATTGGCCAGACGCCATGTCCGCAACCTCGGCGGTAACCTCTTCCTCGACCTCGACTACCACAAGGGTTGTCGCTTCATCATCGAACTACCTAAGGTGTAGGCCTTAGGAATTCTTCCACCTGACGAACATCTGGTCACCGATGATCGTCTGCACCTCCCCCACCAATGCTTCATCCATCGGCTCGTTGACGTAGCCGATATTCTTCAACACATTGTCAGGATTGGCACTGCTGAAAAGCGTCGTGGCGATACGGGGGTTCATACTGGTAGAGAACTGGATGGCGAGTTTCTCAATGGGATAGCCCTTCTCCTGGCAATAGGCTGCCGCCTTGGCACAGGCATTCTTCAAGTCGCGGCCTGCGGGGTGCCACATCGGGGCACCACGCTGCGATAGCAGGCCCATCGAGAGGGGCGAGGCATTGATGACACCCACCCCATGCTGCTCGAAGAAACCGAGATAGTCTGCAAGCAACGTGTCATTGAGACTGTAATGGCAGAAGTTCAGGATACTCTCCACCACACCATCGTCGCTATGCTCGATGACCCACTTCAGGTTCTCCGGCTGCAGGTCGGTGATACCCACATGACCCACCACGCCCTTCTTGCGCAGTTCCACGAGGGCAGGCAACGTCTCATCGACGATCTTCTGCAAACCGCCCTCCATACCAGCCTGAAACTCGATGTCGTGAACGTTAATGAGGTCGATATAATCGACGTTCAGACGTTCCATACTCTCATAGACACTCTCCGTGGCGCGCTTGGCGCTGTAGTCCCACGTATTCACGCCGTCCTTGCCGTAGCGGCCCACCTTCGTTGAGAGGTAGTACTTATCACGGGGAATCTCCTTGAGAGCCTTGCCCAAGACCGTCTCAGCCTTGAGGTGTCCATAGTAGGGCGACACGTCGATGAAATTGATGCCATTGTCGATGGCGACATGGACGGCACGGATGCCCTCTTCCTCACGGATGCTATGGAACACACCACCCAGTGAGGAAGCGCCAAAAGCGAGGTTGGCCACCCGCATGCCAGTTTTTCCTATCTCGTTATATACCATATTTATATATTATTATTTCTGCGGAGTGATGACACGGTAGTTGCCACTCAGGTGCATGAAAGCAAAGAGGCGCAGCAGACTTTCATAGTAAGCATCAAAATAGCCATCCTCAAACGGCACGTGCTTGGCATTCCAGAGGGCATCTACGAACTCCTTACTTTTGTCATGGCTACACATCATTGAGGAAGCGGCAACAGTAGCCACCAGTCCGATGCTATGGCGCAGTTTGCGGAAACCGCCTGCACCCAGAATCTCATTACCTTCGGGGATGGAGCCGTCCTTACGATACTGGTCGAGGAAGGTATCGACACCCTGGGAATAGAAGAAGTTCTGAATCTTCTCACCATACTGACGCTGCCATTCGCCATCAGCACAACTCCACTCATAGTCGAGGGTGATGTTCATCGGCACACGCCAGGAGTCGTAGCGGAAATTATTGTTTCCGTTGCGAGGAGGAGTCTGGGGAGCACCGTCCTGCTGACCCTGTGGTCTGCCGGGGAAACGGAAGCCTTGCATCTCAGAGCCGTCAAACTGACACTGGTCACCATTCAGACCCGTCTTCTCATCGGTACACTTATGCAGGAACTCACGACTCTTCTGTGCGCATTCGTTCCAGAAGTCGGCGCGTCCGTCGTCACCCCACTTCGCCCAGACCTCGTAGAAGGCAGGGATATGGTAGGAGGGGTCGGTATGGCGCTGTCCGAAACCGTCGGGGGTGAAGGTGATGAGTTTCGTCTCAGGATCGATGAGATACATCTTCTGCGGACCCTGCTGTTGCTGTCCACCACCGAAACCACCAAAGCCACCAAAACCGCCGAAGCCACCTTGTCTGGGCTCAGGAGTATATTCCTTCGGCTGAATGGCATTCAGGATACGCTGAGCCTCAGCCTTGTAATTGATACCCGTATCATTGCCCCAGCGGTTGGATGCAAAGATCAGTGACGTGATGAAATACAACTCACCGTCGCTGGCAGCACCTGGGGAGTTACGGGTACCGTCTGTCCTACAACTCCAGGCGAAGTAACCCTCGCGGATGCCGTCCTGGTGCTGCATATATTTCTTAGTCCAACGCCACAGACGGTCGAAGATGTCCTTCTCGCCAAACTGTACGGCAATCATCAGACCGTACGACATTCCTTCAGTACGGGCATCGTGGTTCTTGATGTCAGAGACATAGCCCATCGAGTCACCTACTTCGAAATAACACTTGTTGGGGCCACGAAACACATCGTTGAACACCTCCTTCAACTTCGCATCGACATCGGCCTGCTTATAGCCCATCTCCACGAAGAGGTTACGGTACTTACCAGTCTCAAAAGCGCCCTTCTTCCAAGGGGTCAGTGCCATTGTCGGCACCGTCAGCAGCATCATCACTGCCACAATCATAGATTTCTTCATAATCGTAATTTTATCTCATTTATCACTAATTACTTTTTAACCTGCCACCAGTCCAGACGCACATCGCCACTGACGTTACTGAAACAGAGATACACGTCATGCACCCCTGCGGCACTCTTGATCTTACCAGTGAAGAGACGGTATTTCTCTACATTACCGGTCTTGCCGATGGTGCAGACACCTACAACCTGCCCGTCTTTGCTGTCAAGGCGCAGGCTGACGGTGCAGCCACCGGTAGAGGCTGCCATGATACTGAACTGCCTGGCACCCTGCGAGAAATCGACACCACGCAAACGGATATACTCCCCATCGTCGATATCGTAGATATACATATTCTTCTTACCTGTCGAGGCCGGCATGTCTGCCACGACACCGGTGTTCTCGATACCCATCTTGGCACTCTTCAGGCCGAAGCCCCAGGCCATCGTCTCAGCCTCCACAGGCTGGTAGGGATTGAGCCACTGCAACTGCTTCATCGGTTCCAGATCCAGCCAGTAGGGCGTCTCACGGATAGTGCCGTCGGCATTGTAGAAGATCTCCGCGCCATTCACGCTACGACGCTCATGGTGTACGAAGGTCTCCAAGTGCATCAGGTCGTAGTCCTGTCCGAAGAGATACGAATGCCCCTTGAAGTCGGCGATGCCGGGGTGATTGCCTCTGTCGCGCTGGGTAGGTGCCATCAGGTAGTTCTGTTCCTTCCAAGGGCCCAACGGCGAATTGCTCATCGCATAGCCCAGGCCCTCAGGACAACAGGTCGAAGCGAAAGCCATATAGTAGTGTCCGTTGCGCTTATAGAACCACGGACCCTCCTGATAGTGTTTCACTGCCCAGGTGGCCTTCTCACTGAACGGCACACGGAGATTGATCTTCGCACCCTCCTCCTTCACGGGACGCATCATGCCGTCCTTGGGGTTGAGCACGTAGATGTCGCCCTTGGTGGAAATCATATCCTCATTCAACTTGACGCAATAGGTCTGGGGATTGCCCCAGAACATCCAGGCCTGACCGTCGTCGTCGATCCAGACGGAGGGGTCGATGTCGTCCCAGTGCTCCTGCTGCCACACCAACGGCTTACCCAGAGGATCCTTGAAGGGACCGTAGGGCGAGTCAGCCACCAGCACACCGATGCCGTGTCCGTGCAACGGGGCATAGAGGTAATACTTCCCGTTGCGTGCGATAGTCTGGATGGCCCAGGCACCGTTCTCACGACTGCGCCAAGAGAATTCCTTCAACGAGGCCACAGCGCCGTGCTCCGTCCAGTTCACCATGTCGGTGGTGCTCCACAAGAGCCAGTCATACATAAAGAAGCCAGCCGAGTTCTTCTCGTTGGCATCGGGGATATCCTCTGGCGAGGCATCGTGCGAGGTATAGAGGAACAGGGTGTCACCCACCACCAAAGGTGAGGGATCAGCGGTGTATTTCGTCTGGAAGAGCGGCATGTTCACCTGTTCCAGTCCGCGCATCTCCCACCAGTCGAAGTTGAAGAGTTTCGGACCCTTGCGTCCCTTGAAGACCAGATAGAGGTCTGCCGTCTCTGGCAGGGTAATGTTGGCGAGTGTACGTTTAGGTCCGTTCACATCTGCCAGCGTCGGATAGTCCAGGTCGAGGGTGACGGTCTGCCATTTCTCCCAACCACCCGTGCCAGGCACATCTACCGTACCGAGGCATCTGCCACCCACGCTATCGATACGTATCTCTATCTGTCCACCTCGTAAGCCGGAAGCCACACGGGCCTTAAAGACACGTGGGTATTTGTTGTCAAACGCCACATTCTGCAGTTTGATATAGTCGCCGTTATGGATATCAGTCACATAGACCCCCACCTCGTCGTTCTGTTCTGTCTTGATTCCTTTCGAGAAAGCCATCGTCTCAGCCTCCACCTTGCGGTAGGGGTCGAACTTCTCCACAGGCTTCACACCCTCGTCGGTAGGCATGATGGTAGGGAAGGAGCCATCGGCATTATACTGGAACTCCTCCACAGCCACACTGCGTCCAAAACCACCGCCATTGGGCAGTTTTCCTGTGTGGTAAAAGAAATAGGAATGTCCCTTGTAGTCTGCCACGCCACAGTGGTTCGTAAATGACTTCGTGTCGCAGAGCGGCATGATCTCACCAGCGTAGGTCCAGGGGCCTAAGGGCGACGGTGCCGTGCTGTAAGAGATATGTTCCGGCACGCCACCGGCGGCATAGAGCAACTGATACACCTTCGAGGCATCCACATTGTATTTCTTGCTATCTACCTTCCGCAACCAGGGGCCTTCCACATACGAGTCCTTATACTCCTTGCCCTGCACACGTTTGTCCCTCAGGGGTGAGCCAAAGCCCTCCTCCGTCATGTCGAGCATGCCGAGTTCACCGGAATAGGAAATCATATCGCGGTTCAGTTTCAGGTAATACACACGGGGGTTACCCCACATCAGCCACGCCTGTCCGTCATCGTCGATCATCACCGTCGGGTCGATATGATCCCATGAACCGTTCTCGAACAACGGCTTACCGATGGCATCCTTGAAAGGACCTATGGGCGTGTCACCCACTGCCACACCGATAGCCATACCACCGGATAGTTTAGAGTGGGCACAGATATACCAATAGAACTTCCCGTCGCGCTCAATGGTCTGCGAGGCCCAGGCACGATCGTCTGCCCAGGAGAAACTCTCCAAGGCGAGAGGTGAACCGTGATCTTGCCAGTTCACCATGTCCTGCGTCGAATAGACGCGCCACTCCTGCATCCAGAAAAAGTCGGCACCGTCTTCGTCGTGACCTGTATAAACATACATTGTTCCGTCGTGTACCATCGGAGCGGGGTCGCTCGTACACCATGTTTGCACAAAGGGGTTCTGAGCCATAACAGGCATAGCCGTCATGAAGGCTGCTAAAAGAATCGTTTGCTTGAGTTTCATTATTGTATTGTTATATCGGCTGCAAAGGTACAAAACAAAATGCAAAGCGCCCGCCACGAGTGTAACGGAAACTTTGCACAGAGTATCATTTGCACATAATTATTTTCCCAGACCATTTCGCCACCCTCTGGCAAATCATCAACCGGGAGGTCATCAAGAACCGTTATACGTTCCCTAAATAAACATACTTTAATCCTTCTTCGAGGGCGATTTGCTTGGCAGTACGCAAAGTCTGAACGGGCGTAGGCGGGATATCCTGCATCTTGTAGCGGGGGAAGAAACGACTGAAGTGGAGAGGTGCATCATCGAGTTCGTTGGCAACGAGCCAGCGACACATACGACGAATCATATCCATATCGTCGTTTGTACCAGGAATAACAAGGTTAGTGAGTTCTATCCACACCCCAGCCTTTTTCATGGCAAGGATGGTGTCGAGCACTGGCTGTAACCGTCCGCCACTGACACGCTGGTAAATCTCGTCGCTGTACGACTTCAGGTCGATGTTGGCGGCATCGAGATAAGGCAGGAGATCAGCCAGAGGTTCCTGACAGACATAACCCGCTGTGACAAGGATATTCCACAACCCGTTTTCATGCGCCAAGCGAGCAGTGTCTATTATATATTCTATGTAGGTGAGCGGTTCGGTATAGGTGTAGGCGATACCTGGACAGTGGTGCTGCAGACAAAGACTGACCACTTGTTCTGGTGTGAGGTCGTAGTAATCTACCTGCTCTGGAGAGACCTGCGAGATCTCGTGGTTCTGACAGTTCAGGCAACGGAAGTTACAGCCTGTACAGGCAATAGACAGACACGTGGTACCAGGGTGGAAATGATAGAGCGGTTTCTTCTCGATAGGGTCAATGGCAAGTGAACAGGGCCTGGCATAGACCTCACTGACGAGCACACCATCGTGGTTTCTGCGACTGCGACAACGCCCTGTCTTACCGCTGGCAATATGGCAATGATGCGGACAGAGTTGGCACGCCACCACCCCATTCTCCAACCGTTGATAATACCTGCATTCGTACCCTTCCATCAGAACACGATTGCTTCATAGACGTACAGTTCCGCATCGCGCCAGCCGTTCCAGCCCAAACCTGCCTTGTCCTGTGAACAATGGCCCACGAACTCCTCCTTCGACCAGTTCACCTCATCGGCCACCTGTGGGAGGAATGTGCCACTACGGTAACCCTTACGGATATAGATGCCATGTTTGTGCAACTCGAACTCGTCAAGACTGTGAATGCGTCGCATGGGCGTAAGGACGGATATCTCAATGTCGAGGTCATCCAGTTCATTGCGACTCACAGGTGAGAATCGCGGATCCTCAAAGGCAGCAGCGCGTGCCATCTCCGCGACAATCTTATATAAAGGCGTATCCTCGCCAAAATGTCCGATACAACCACGCAACCGACCTTGTTTGTGAAGGGAGACGAAAGCGCCACATTTTTCTTTCAGTATAGGGGTGAGAGTGGAGAACTGAGAGTTTGCTACCGCTATACTTTTTCCATCCAAACTATCCTTGATGCTTTCGTAAGCAATCTTCTTCAGCATCTGTTTCTCTTCGTCGGAAAGCGAGAAGCCTTTTTCTTCCCCTCGGAGGATAGCGAAGGCGTGATAGCCCACCACTCGACTGTGATCGTGATTATCGATATCCCCAGAGTTCTGATACATCATGTGCTTCACCTGATAATGTCCGTCGAGCATCAGCATCAACGTGATGATGGGGAACTCACCACAGGCACTCGTCGCCAGATTACGGATGCCACTACGAGCATTGGATTCGATGGCGGCAATGAACTCCTCCACGTTGCCACTCTCAACGGCCTTACCTGTCTTAGCATCCACCTCACAAGCATCCGCATACGACGGATAATGAGAGAAGTCACTGCTGATGATGAAGAGATTCTCGTCCGTAAACCAGGGCTTCAGCACGTCTGCCATCTGCTGCAGTTTAGCAAAGTCGTTGGTAGATATAATAATAGGTACAATGGGTGGCACGTCTTTAAATTGCCTTTGTAGGAACGGCAACTGTACCTCCAGACAATGCTCACGGTCATGAGCCTTGGGCTGATAGGAGAACACGCTGTCTGCCTCCATCAGTTGACGGGCAACCTCCCTATCCACCTTCACCTCACCCAACGGCGTGGCATAAAAGTCCGCCTCGCTATTCACAGACGCGCCGTCAAGCCACTCATGATGACTTGGGCCCAAAAGAAAGATCCGTTTGTACGGTTTCTCTGGATGAAGTCTGGCATATGCCGAAGCCGCTACATTGCCAGAGAAATAATAACCTGCATGAGGTACAATCAGTGCTGCCACATTGTCAATAGTGCCGTCCTTAGCATGTTGCGCCAAGAGACTATCCACCTCATGACTTAATATCCGAGGGTTATTCTCATAAAACCGCCCCGCCTGTGTCGCTGGTCTCACCGTCGGCACCGTCGTCTGTCCGTTACACGAATCCATCATCATCGTCGTCGTTAAGATTAGTAATATCGCTTTAAAAGACCTCATAACATTCCACATTTCTTCATTTCAGAATCTCCTCCAACAATTCCTGATGAAATGGCACCTCATTGTTCATATCGTTCTTTATTTTTTCGTTGCAAATATACGAAAAATATCGGAGATTAGCAAGGTTTTGATTCTTTTTCATTAGAAAATGATTCAAAGGGCGGAGGCGCAGACAATTATCTGCCAGCAAGAACAAAAGGGTAAATCAAATCACATTTGGGTAATTTCGAAATATATTCCCTTAGATTTAAGGGAATACTTTTGGAAGCCGAAATATATTCCCTCGATTTTAAGGGAATACTTTTTGAAGCGGAAATATATTCCCTCATTTTTAAGGGAATATTTTTTAAGATAGAAATATAATCCCCTAAATTTTGCGGATTATTTTTGGGAATCGAAAAATAAAGTTTTGAAATTTAGGGATTATTTTTTGAAAGAGAAAAATAAAGTATTAAATTTAAGGGATTATATTCCTGCGTCGGAATATAATCCCTTGGATTTCGTATATACCCTAAAATTTTATTTTCGCCAGAAGCGGGAAGTGATGTCCTCAAACTCCCCCGTGTCGTTCTGACGATAGAGGCGCTGGTTAGTCGTGGGCTGTTTGAGAGGGCCTAAATGTTTGATGTAGGGACCGATCTTGATGTAGTCGAAGTCGGCCTTGTTGATGGCTGAGGTGATGCGTAGTCGTCCGCTGTACCACGCCACCTTGTACTGCGGATGTTCCTCGTGGAGATATTGCGCCAACATGTTCACCCCCTTCGGATCGCTGTCGCCTCCCATGAAGGCGATACAGGTGATGTTCTTACCATATTCATTCACGAAGGCATCCAGAGCCTCTGCATTCAGCGGCATGCCGATGTCTTCCCAGAGATAATGGCTGTGGCACCCCGGACAGTGACACGGGCAATTGGAAATATTGATTGCCAGTGTCACTTCGTCGGGAATCTCCTGAAACACGATGCCCGTGTTAACGTACTTCAGCATCATTTAGTTGGCGTGAGCATAGTATCTGCGTGAAGCCTCTTCCTGACGAGCCTGTGAGAAGTTGGATACACGCTTCAGATAACCGATGATACGGGTCATGTAATCGACATTCTTTGAATGGCAGTGTGGACACTCCTTCAGATAACGCTTGTCGATAGTACCGCACTCGTTGCACACAGTGTTGGGGATGTTGAACGTGAAGTAGTTACAACCCTCCTTGGCAGCCACCTTCAACAACTGGGCATACTGTTCCTTCGACAGATGCTCCTCGAGGTTCATGTGCAGGGCGGAGCCACCAGTGAGGTGCTCGATATAGGGTGCGCCATGCAGTTTGAACTTGTCGATAATCGTCAGCGAGTCGTCTTCCACCACATAGAAATACGAGTTGTAGCAGTCACGCGGCACGAAGTAACCATCCTCACGATCCCACTTGGCGTGCTTCACACCCACATTCTCAGCAGGGATCATCTCGCAGTTGAACATCACATCCTTCGTGCGATACTGCTTGTTGTACTTCTCGATAAGTCCAAGGATGCCCTGTACGAAGTGCAGGTAGTCGTCGTTAGGCGTGATCTTCAGACCCATGAACTCAGCAGCCTCCACCAGACCGTTGATACCGATAGTCAGGTACTGGCGTCCGATATTGATATAGCCAGCGTCGAAGAGGGGCAGCATGCCACGCGACTGCAGTTCCTTCAGGTTCTCGTTGTAAGCCAACTGCACCTTGTGGCAGAGGTCGATGATGCTACCAAGATATTCCAGATAGTCCAACTTATGGTTGACGGCATACTGGATACAGCGGTTCAGGTTGATGGTGAGCACACTCTTCGAGCCTGTCGAGACACCACCGGCACCAAGGGTATAAGAGAAACCATTGTCGGTAATCTCGTTGCGCAGACGGCAGCAAGAAGACAGGGAGTCGGCATTGTCGCTCATGTAGGTGAAGAAGGAATGACCTTCGGAGTACATCTCAGCCGTGAAGTCACCCCATTCCTTGTCCTTGCACTCGCCATTCTCATCGACGAGCAGTGCCATCGTCTCCACAGGGAAGGTGAGCATGGTCTTCGTGCGCTCTTTGTTGAACCACTTCATGAAGCGCTTCTGCAACCAACTGAGTCCCTCCCAGTCGGGCTTCGTGCCGTCGGGGAAGTAGAACTCACCGAAGATGCTCTCGAAATAGTACTTGTCATAATAGGCCACGTTCCAGAACACGGCCTGATAGTTACGGGCACCCGTGGGCTGGTTCAGCGTATAGACAATCTGCTCGAAGTAGTCGGTGATGACCTTGTCGATGGTGCGCTTCTTCAGACTCAGATCAGCCTGCTCGTTGGCACGCTTCCAGTAGTCCTGTCCGTACTCCTTACCGATGAAGTAGTTCATATACATCAGGAACTCGGGCGTGGCGCAAGCACCACTCAGCATCGAAGACACCATGAACACCATGTTGACGAAACCTCCAGCAAACGATTTCAGATTGGTGGGCGCCGTAGAGTTACCGCCAATCTCCGTTGTACCATTGATAAGCCAAGGGTACATCGTGATGGAGGCACAGTAATTAGCCAACGAGGTCTCGTCATTCTTATATATAAAGTGGTGTGTCAGTTTGTCGATATATTCATCTGCCAGAGGCTTGCCGTACATCTTCTTGATACGGTCAGTGAGCAGACGACGGTTCAGACGGATGAAGTTCGACTTGGGCAACTCACCGATGAGTGTAGCAATGTTTTTGTGCTCCACGTTGGCGTTGGCATCGTACTTCGAACCTGTGGCGGCGTTTACCGATTCGGTATATTCGGAGAGGAACATCATCTTCTCCAACGTGTCACGATCCTCGGAGTGCAATTGACGATAGAGGATGAATGACTTGGCCACATTGTAGTACCCCTCGCGCATCAGAGCCTCCTCCACCTGGTTCTGGATTTCCTCCACTGTGATGTCGTCGTGCATGTCGAGGTGGTTCAGAATCTTGGACACAATGCCCAAGTCTGCCGGTTCGTTGACGCTTTCGAATGCCTTCACGATCGCATTCATGATCTTGTCGAGTGAGAACTGATCTTTCGTTCCGTCTCGTTTGGTGATGGTAAAGTTTTTAATTTCCATACTATGTCGTTTCGTTTAATGTTTAGGCTCTTCCCGCACAAAAAGTTTTCCGTTTTGGGAAACTTTTTTGTTTTGAACTTTCAAAAAGTTGTCCGTTTTGGAAAACTTATTCGGCTGCAAAGATACAAAAATATCCCAAGACTATCATCATTTAAATTCTTAAAATATATAAAAAATGAGAAGAAAATGATGATGGCCTATTTCTGAATGCGGAACACAGGGGCCTTCTTCGCAGCCTTGACCATCATCACCTTCTTTATATCACTCATACAAATAAAACAATCTTTCCATCATCTGCCATTTCTGGTCAGAGGACGAGCCAGGCTTGCAGTCCTGGAACATGGCGACATAGTCTTCCCACTCCACCTGACGAGGCAGGGTAGCGAGACGGGTCATCGCACTCTCCCACTCAAAGTCCATCGGTGTCTCAACAATCATAAAGAGACGATTACCCAGGATGTATATCTCCATTTCGAGGATGCCGACAGAGCGGATGCCCTCGCGAATCTCTGGCCAGGAGTGGTAGCGGTCATGTGCTTCCACATACTTGGCAATGAGTTGCGGATCATCCTTCAACTCCAATGTCTGGCAGTACCTCTTCACAGGTATGCCATATTCCTTCTGCCTGTAGCCAGACAAACAATCGCTTTCTTGATCTGCCATATTGAATTCATTTAGGTTCCGCTTGCAAAGATACAAATAAGTGGGCATAATACCAAATTTCTTTGGGTATTTTCGAGCATGTGTGGTCTTGATGTTGTTTTTTGTTCCAAAAATGTTTCGAGTCAGCAAAAACATCTGGTTATTCTCGGAATAATGATTAATTTTGTGGCAAAAACCAAAAGTAATGAAAAGACAGTCTTTGATAACAATGGTGCTTTGGGCCTGTATGGGTGCTGCCATTCAGAACGTTAATGCGGCAGAAATGTTTGTTTCTTTCGGCCGTACTGCCGATAATCAGTTGCAACTTACGCAAACATCTGACACAATCATCTATTCCGATGCTGATTGGGAGGGTGTAAAGATTGCCGTTAGGAATCTGCGTAACGACCTGAAGGCCGTTACAGGCAGCGAGTGTGCCCCGATTATAGTGGGTATAGTGGACAAGAGCCTGCTTGCAAACAAGTACAAGAAACAGTCAAAACATCTAAAAGGCAAGTGGGAACAGTACCTGCTGTTTACCGACAAAGGCAAACTCGTGATATTAGGCTCCGATAAGCGTGGAACCATATACGGCATCTATGAACTGTCTCGCCAGATAGGTGTATCACCGTGGTATTGGATGGCCGATGTCCCCATAGCGCAGCACAACGAACTCTACATAAATGACGGCATGCCCCAGATTCAAGACAGACTTATGCCCCCCGGGCATAATTATGTCCCAGATTTAGGGCAGACTTTTGCACCCCAGAAGCGATATGTGTGAGATTTCAGACAGACTTCTCCACTTCAAGAGCAATATAATACGAAATCCACTCATACAAACGGAAACCAAAAATGAATTGTCCAGAAATCCAGACAGATCATACCATTTCAAGAATACCATGTTCCAGATTTCAGGCCTTTTATTCACCAACCCAGCCTCTATCTTACGATCCACTTCCTGCCTCGTGCAATGACCAGGCCCTTCGTGCCAGGTGCTACCCGCTGGCCCGCCATGTTATAGAACGGGCCGTCAGGGGTAAAAAAAGGACGATCAAGAACGACATCCCGGATGCCGGAACTCGGGCCGCCCCAGGTGGCGGCAGCCACGCCAGTCATGATGCCCTCCAGGGTGTTCTTGTCGAAGACAGACAGGCTGCTGCGGTCGATGACACACATGATGCCCCCTGTGCCATAGCGGTTGGGATTGTTGATGTCCCACACGTATGGGATGATGCCGCGTTTGACGGCCTCCTCGTTGATGGTCTTATGGAAGAGCAGGATACTGGCATCGTGCTTCTTCTGAATGGAACTGTTGGAGAACTCACGCCAGTTGGCACCATACTCTCCGAGGATGACGGGAACGCCCTTGTCGGTAAAACTCTTCTTCATCATATCGAACTGCTCCCTGACGTAGGCTTCTTCGCCCCAAGTGCAGTTGTATTTCTTATAGGAGCCTGATGGCACATGGTTGGCCGCTCCCCAGAAATAGAACGGCTCGTCGCCATTAGGGCCTTCCCAGACACCCGTGAACTGTGGGGGGCTGTAATAGTGTACCTCGATCATCAGCGCATTTTTGGCCGGATCGTTGAACTTGCTCATGTCAACCCACTTGCTCGACAGTTCGATGCTGGTATTCGGGCCTTGCACAACCAGTGTACGTGTGGCATTATTGCCGCCTGTGGCACGCACGGCATCGATAAAGGCCTGCTCGTAGGTCATCAGTGCCTTTGTCTGCGCCTCCGTCTCTGCCTCAGGCTCGTTGAGTCCGGCAAAGAGCAGGTGCTCGTCGTAGTCCTTGAAAGCCTCGGCAATCTGAGACCACAGACGTTTCATCTTGGCAGAGTATTGTTCTATCGTGGGTTCACTGATGTCCTTTTTAAACGTGCCCTGAATCCAACCGCCGTCCCAGTGGTCGTTGAGGAGCACATAGAGATTGGCATGGATGCAATAGTCTACAATCTCCTTGACACGGGCCATCCATGCGGGATCGATGGTCATACCTTCCTCGCCATCAATGATATGTCCCATGACCCAGGCAGCAGGCAGACGTACAGACTTAAAGCCCTGCGCTGCTACGAAATCGATGATCTCCTGAGTGGTTGTCGTACCCTGCCAGGCCTTCTCGGCACCCAGTCCCCCCTTGTTGGTATATACATTATCCGTACCACCACCTTCCAAGGTGTTGCCGAGATTCCAGCCGGGATACATCTTGGGGGCTATCTCTATGGCATTAGGCAACTGGGCAAAACTGACGGTGCTATAAAGCACCGCCAGAATCAAGAGAGATTTTCTAACTTTTTTCATGATATAACTCAAAGTATGAACAATTTTAAATAGGTTATTCTACCCTAATGCACGAGACGCGTACCTTGACATTCTCTGCACCGACAACGTTCGACAGGCCGAGGAGGTCAATGGCGAAGATGGCGATGCCAGAGCCAGCACCGGCGAGTGACATGGAGTAGATGCCGTCGCCAGTGATATGGACGGAACCGTTACCGTCGGCATTGTAGCCCCAGTTCTGGCAGCCCCATGTGCCGTCGGCAAAGATCATACAGGCATCGCACTCGGTATCACCGATTCCTGATACGACGAAGGTCACGCCAATGCGCTTCGAGAAATTCACGGCACTGCGGTCTACACCACATGTCTCATCGCTGCCAGTGCCCGAACCGTCCCACTCGTTGTAGATGTCGGCACGGAAGTTACCGTTACCCTCGATATCGCCTGTAACGAGTTTGGCATTGTCGAACGCCAGTTTCGTACCCCAGTCGTCCATCACACAGGTGTTCAGTTTGACATTGATATTCTCGGCACCGACAGCGTTGGAGAGTCCGATGAAGTCGATGGCGAAAATGGCCACACCAGAGCCCGCACCATGCAACGTCATGGAATAGGTGCCATCGCCCTTCACCATCACAGAGCCTTCGCCGTTGTCGTTATAGCCCCAGTTCTGACAGCCCCAGGTGCCATCGGCAAAGATCATCGTGGCCTGACACTCCGTACTGCCAATACCCGTGATGGTAAAGGTGACGGAGATTGACTCCTTGAAGTCCACCTCGCTACGGATGAGTACTGACGTGTCGTCGGTACCCGTGCCGGAGCCGTCCCACTCATTATAGATATCATAACGGTAGTTACCATTACCCTCGATATCGCCCTGTACGGCATTGTAGTTGCGGATGGTGATACCCTCCTCGACAGGTTCCTCGTCGCGAACACTGCGGATGGACAGTGCGATGGCGCGCTGCATGAGTCCAGCCGCAGCACCATCAACTGCCACCTTCAAGGTCTTGCTATAGGCATCGTTAATCTCATTGATAGTGCCGCTCCAGTAGCTGCCGAATGGCAGGAAGATACTGTTGCCGTTCTGAGCAGTAAAGCGGATGCCCTCTACGCCATCAACAGTAGCCTGCTCCTGAGTGGTCTTAGCTATCAGTTCTTCTATCTGCTCGATAGTAGGCATCTTACTCTTCGACTTAGCACTTCCGTCAATGCTCAGACCATTGATAGTGTCGTCATCTGTTCCTGCGATATCCCAAGGAGTGTAGTCGTCGTTGCTGGTAGAGGCGTTGTAGAAACTCTGATCGCCAAAGCCAAGCAGAATACCAGCCTCAGACTCCTTCTCAGCACCGATGTTGCACTTTGCCCACAGCACGCTCAGACCCATATCAACATACTCCATCTCCTGTACGGCAGTAGTGAAACGCTGCACATTGCCCAGGATAAAGCCGTCGCCCACCTTCGTATAGGCAGCATAATAATAGGTGGTTCCGGGAAGAAGGGATTTCACCTGCTCGGTGAAAGTGCTGGTGGTCTCTGCCAGAGGCACATCGACACCTGTTGCCACACCCTCTTCCGTGAGGGCATACTTGAAGCCCACAGCAGAGACTTCCAGTATGTCACCGATACCAGAAGCCTGGCCATTCAGGACGGCACTACATGCTGTGATATCAGAAGCGGCAGCAGTAGCGACATCGGCATCGGTAGCCACGAAACTCTTGACATCGCCGTATTTGGTGACTTTGCCCTGCAAGGTGACAAAGGTGGCATAATAGTAGGTGGTACCCTCTTTCAGTCCTGAAAGCACAGCCGTCACCTTACCGTTAGAATCGATCGAGCCAATTTGTCGCGTACCGCCGACGGTAGGATCGGCACCGGTGCTATAGACAGAACCCACCTGATAGGAACTGGAAGCCATCGCAGAGAGATTCTGCACGGTGCCGTAGGTGGTGGCAGAAATGGCAGTCACAGAAGCATCATCGGTTGTGATGGAGGTTATCACCGCACTGGTGCTCATGCTGTAGTCTTCATCATCGCTACAGGCAGCGGCAACAATAACCAATAAGCAATAACCAACAACCTTTATTGTATGGCAAATTCTACGATTTATTGTTTTCATAATCATCTTCATGTTTATTGTTTAATGTTTATTGTTTATTGTAAAACCACCTCGCCAACATCGTACTTCACGCCAATGGTTACCTCGATGGTGCTGTTGAACTTAAAGAGATGTGTATGCGTGGCCGACTCCTCGCTCCAGGGGTTGAGGATGTAACGGCGGCCTGTGGTCGGGTCATCACCGACGCCACGGGAGATGGTCTCATCGTCCATGCCCTCTTCAGAGCCAAGTACCTCGGTACCGTCAACCTTGATGCTCTTCAGGATCATGTCGGTATTCGGATGCTTCTTCAATATCTTGGCGACATCGAGGAACATCAGATACGGATC